>JANXXR010000490.1 GCA_025350525.1 Deltaproteobacteria bacterium | reverse complement strand
CTCGGTAGCGTCGAAGAGATCGCTCAGCACGATGATGAGCGACCGCCGCGGCGCCTTCTCCGCCGCGAAGTTGAGCGCCGCCGGCAAGAGCGTGGGCCCGCTGCCCTTCATGCTCTCGAGCTTTTGCAGGACTTCCTGCACGTGCGCGGTTGAGGAGGCGAAGGGCGAAAAGGTCCGCACTCCGGCCGGCAGCCGCTCGGTGCTCTGCGGCGCCGGATCGCCGCAGACGCAGAGCCCCACCTGATCGCCCTGCCGCGAGAGCAAATACGCGAGCGCGCCCGCGCAGACCGCCGCGTACTGGAGCTTGGTCATCGCGCCGCGCCCGTAGTTCATGCTGCCGCTCGCGTCGACCACCAACAGCGCGCGCAGGTTGGTCTCCATCTCGAAGCGCTTGACGTAGTACTTGTCCAGCTTGGCGAAGGCCCGCCAGTCGATGTGCCGGATCTCGTCTCCCGCCGCATATTCCTTATGCTCGGAGAACTCCACCGACTGCCCATGGTGCGGCGACTTGTGCAGCCCCGTCAGCACGCCTTCCATGACTTTGCGGGCACGCACTTGCAGCGGTCCCAGCCGCGCCAGCAGAGCGGGGTCGAGCGTCATGAGCAAACCTGAGGCATCAAGCCTGAGGCCCGCGGCCTGGGCATCACGCCTTCGTCTCCCTGAGCAGCTCCGCGATCACCTTCCGCGAATCGACGCCTTCCGCTTCGGCGTGGAAGTTGGTGATCACCCGGTGGCGCAGCACCGGCTCGGCGAGCGCGCGCACGTCGTCCACCGAGGCCGCCGGCCGCCCTTGCAGCGCAGCGCGGGCCTTGGCGGCGAGGATGAGCGCCTGCGACGCCCGCGGCCCCGCGCCCCAGGAGACGTGGTCCTTCACATGCTTCCCGGCAGCGGCGTCGGGCCGGGTGCGGCGCACCAGATCGACCGCGTAGCGGATGACGTGCTCGGCCGCCGGCACCCGCAAGACCAGCTCTTGCAGCGTGCGGATCTGCTGCGGCGAAAGCACCTTGTCCACCCGCGCCTGCGCGCCGCTGGTCGTGGTCCGGACGATCTGCACCTCCTCGTCCGCGCTCGGATACCCGACGTCCACCATGAACATGAAGCGGTCGAGCTGCGCCTCGGGCAGCGGATAGGTTCCCTCCTGCTCGATGGGGTTCTGCGTGGCGAAGACCAGGAACGGCTCTTCCAGCGGATAGGTGCGCCCGCCCGCGGTCACCCGGTGCTCCTGCATCGCCTGGAGCAAGGCCGCTTGGGTCTTGGGCGGCGTGCGGTTGATCTCGTCGGCGAGCAGGACGTGGGCGAAGATGGGCCCCTGCACGAAGCGAAACGTCCGCCGCCCGGTGGTGTGATCCTCCTCGAGGATGTCGGTGCCGGTGATGTCCGACGGCATCAGGTCGGGCGTGAACTGGATGCGGTTGAAGGTCAGGCTGAGCGCCTCCGCCAGCGTGGAGATGAGCAGCGTCTTGGCGAGGCCGGGCACGCCGACGAAGAGGCAGTGCCCGCGCGAAAAGAGCGCGATGAGCAGCTGCTCGATGACACCCTCCTGCCCGACCACGCGCTTGCCGATCTCCTGCGCGATGCGCGCCCGCGCCTGCGCCAGCTCTTCGATCAGCTCGGCGTCGCCCTGCGAGGTCACTGCCGCCAGCACTTCACTCATTGAGGTCCTCTTCCCGATGCCAGATCGAGCGCCTTCTGCTCGCGCTCTTCGAGCGGCTTGTCTTTCAGTTCCTTCGCCACCGCGAGGTAGATCGCGTGCAGCTCCGGATCGAACGGATCCATGGCGATGCCGTTGTCGAGGGCGATCTTCGCCTGGTCGAACTTCTTCAGCTGCTTCAAGACTTCACCGTACAGCGCCTGCGCGGCCTCGTCCTCGGGATCGATGGCCACCGCCTTGGCCAGCGCCTCCTCCGCGAGCGCGTAGTTCCCCAGCCGCGCCTCCGAGAAAGCGTAGCGGCGGGAGACGATCGGAATGTCCCGGGACAGGCGGGCGCGGGCGCGGCCGTACTCGTGCGCGGCCGAGGCCCAGCGGCGGCGGGCGTAGAAGATCTCGCCCAGGCGGATGGCTCGCCTCGCCTCCGCGTCTTCCGGCGGCGCCTCGTGCGGCGAGACCAGGCCCTCGGGCTCGGTGCGGCCCCTGGCGTCTTCCTTGAAGACCAGCTTCTTCGCCGACTGCGGCCGCGCGCTCTTCTGCGAGACGGCCCTGCTCCGCGGCTTGGCCACCTCGGCGCGCCAGTCGGCCTCGAACTCGCGGAAGGACTTTCCGTACGCCTGCGCGACCGCCTGCTCGTCGGTCATGCCCGCCGCCATCGCCGCCACCAATTCGGTGAGCGCCGCCTGGCCGCCGCGCTGGTAGAGGAGCCGCATCGCTGCCTCCACTTCCGCGAAGGCCAGCGCCGCCTGCTCCTGCGTGGGCAGCATGGCGATGGAGGGATGCATCCGCGCGAACGGGATGAGCGTCTTCTTGCGAGCGGCGTCCTGGAGCAGCCCGAGCGCCATCTCGTCCACCGCCAGTCCCGGCGGCCCCCGCCAGCGCGTCTCGAGGAACTTGGCCAGCCCCTCCTGCAGCCAGATGGGCACCGTGTTTCTTCCCCGCTGCGTGACGAGGTAGTGGACGAACTCGTGCGAGAGCGTGTCGAGCCACGGATAGCCGCGCAAGAGCGCCTTGGGGCTGGTGATCATCAGCCGGCTGTACTTGCAGAGGGCGATGGTCCCGCTCGCCTTGATCTGCTCGACGGTGAGCGGCGAGACGTGCGCCAGCGACTTGGCGGAGTCGTAGACCTCGACGCGGATCTTCGCCGCCGGCGCGACGCCCAGATCCCTGGTCAGCCCTGCGTACGCCTTCTCCAGCGCGGGCAGCGCATAGGGCGCGAGCAGCGTGTCCTTGCCGGGCCGCGTGCGCAGCGTGAAGTGCTCGCTCTCGAAGACGGCGTCGCCCTTGGTCTCCTCCGCCGCGGCGCGGGCGAGGCGGGCGTCGTTCGCAACCACGCTCTCGCCATGCGCCAGCGACTCGAAGCTGCCGGGCATGGCGCCGCGCTGGGCCGCGTCCGAGTACGCCTTCACCGCCTCGTCGTACTTGCCCTGCTCGAAGAGGACGCGGCCGCGGAAGTAGGCGGCCTCGGGAGAATCGGGAAAGGCGTGCACCAGTTCATCCACCGCGCGGGAGGAGCCGGGCACATCCCAGGCCTCCAGCTGCTCCTCGACGGTCCTGACCAGGTCGCGCAGGTCGGACTTTTCCGGCGCCGCCAAGAGCAGTGCACAGAGGAGCGCGATCACTTCACCAGCTCCTCGTAATACTGCTTCACCCGCTCCTTGAACTTCTCGGGCGCCGTCTGCTTCATCGCGTCGAGCAGCTCCTTGCGGAACTCGGCCGGCGCGCGCGACGACTCCGCGTCCGGGATCTCGACGTGGTCGTGGCGCATCGACTGCGAGTCGCCCTCCTGCGTCTCGCCCTCGCCCGACGGCTCGCCCCACGGCATGGGCAGTCCGCCGCCCGGCCCCTGCCCGGGCTGCTGCTTGGCCAGCTTCTCCATCGCCTGCTGGAACTGCTCCATCTTCTCCAACGCCTGCTCCTCGCCGGCCTGCCCGCCGCGCGGCTCGCCGCGGTTGAGCCGCTGCTCGGCCTGCCCCATCCCCTCCTGCGCCTGCTGCAGCATCTGCTCGTGCTGCGGTCCGAAGATGGGGACCTTCTTGCCCACCTCGCCCAGCTGCTCGCGGACCTTGCCCAGGTCCTCCTTCAGCCCCGACTGCTGCGCCGCCTGCTGCCGCAGCTTCTGCAATTGCTCCTGCGAGATGCCCTGCCCTTCGCGCGGCAGCGCCTCGCGCAGCGCCTGCGCCACCTCCGAGAGCGGAGCCTGCGCGCCGCCCGCGCCCTCGAGCCCCTTGCGCAGCGCCGCCGGATCGCGCTGGTAGCCCGGGTAGCGCTGCGAGAGCTGGTCTTCCATGGCGAGGCGGCCCTGCAGCATCTCCACCGCCCGCAGCGCGCGCTCGGCCAGGTCGAGCGACTCGTCGAAGTCGTTGAGCTCCAGCGCCCGCCCCAGATCGGCAGCGCGCCCCTGCGCCATGTCCAGCGTCTCCTCGAGCCCCAGGTGCTCGGCGACCTTGGGCTCGATCTGCGCGATGGCCTTCTTCGCCGCCTCGACTTTTTCGCGCAGCTTCTTCGCCAGCTCCTTTCCGCCTCGCGCGTCGAACTTCTTCTGCGCCTGCTGCCGCAGCTCGCGGCGCAGCTGCGCCGTCTGCTTCTGCAGCGCCTGCTCCTTTTCCTGAAGCTCTTTCAGTTTGCCGGCGGCCTCGCGCAGCTGCTTTGCCTCCTGCGCGTACTGCCCCGCCTGCTGCTGGCCCGCCTTCTCTTGCAGGTCCTTCTCCAGCTTCTCCAGCTGCTGCGATAACCGGTCCAGCTCCTTGAGCGCCTCCTCCACCTTGCCCGACTGCAGCTTCTTCTGGATGTCCGAGAGCTGGCCGCGCAGTCGATGCAGAAGGAGCAGGACCTGCTCGGCC
>JANXXR010000488.1 GCA_025350525.1 Deltaproteobacteria bacterium | reverse complement strand
GGCCGAGCAGTGCGCGCGGGCGCTCGACGTCAAGTGCCAGTTGGGCAGCGTCGAGACAGACGCCTTCCTGCGCACCCTGCGCGCCGCCGAGAAGAAGCTGGCGCGGCGGGTGCCGTGGTCGTGCCCGCCGCAGCTCGCCCTGCTCTTCGGCGACGAGGCCGTCGCCGTCGAAGGAGCGCTGGACGAAAAGGCGCTGGCGGCGCTCTATCTCGACCCGTCGGTGCGCAGCGCCATCGTGCAGTACGCGCGGGGCGACGTCGCGGGAGCCCTGCGGACCCTGAGCGCCGGAGGGACTCTGCACAAGCCCGGCGCCGCGGAGGCCAGCGAGCGGATCAAGGTCGTAGACGGGCGCTTTCGCGAGGGGCAGACGGCGATGCTGGGCGGCGCGCTCGACCGCACCGACGCCGCCTGGGGCGCAGCGCTGCAGGCCGACGCGACGCTGTTGCCCGCGGGCGCCACCAGTTTCTTCGGCCGGCAGATGCGCGCCACGCTGGCCGGGGCGCACGGCAAGGCCGGGGACGAGAAACTGCAGCGGCTGCAGTACGCGAGCGCGTACGACGAATGGATCAAGGGGCTCGCGGTCAACCCGGGAGACCCGCACCTGCTCGACCAGCTGGGGCGGCTCGAGAAAGTGGCCGAGAATATCCTCGGGAGCAGCCCCGGCTGCGATCAGCTCGCGGTGGCGGCGCACATCACGCGGGCGGAGCCGCCCAGCCCGGCGCACGTGGAGGCGCAGAAGGCGATGGAGCGGTGCAGGTAGAGCCGAGAATCGATGGTCGAGGATCGAGCCCCCGGCGTGCCTGGCCGGCATGTTCGCAGTGGTGGGTTGATTCCACGCGCGCCAACGCGCTGGTGGCGTTCCTCGACGCCCAATGCTAGCGATGCGCCGGGCGTTCGGCCCAAGGAGGGGGTACTTCATGAGATCGCAAGCGATGGTGCTGGCCTGCGCGCTCGCGGGCGCGGCCGGCTGCTACAAGGCCACCTTCATACGCGACCCGCAGGCGATTCGCGGCGTCGAGCACGATGAGTGGGTGAACTTCTTCATCTTCGGCCTGGTCGGCGAGAAGAGCATCGACGTCCACCAGTTCTGTCCGGACGGGCGCGTCGCGCAGGTGCAAACCGGCGGAAACTTCGGCACCAGCCTCATCGGCGGGCTCACCATCGGCATCTATACGCCCCGCAAGGTCTACGTGACGTGCGCAGCCGACCCGGGTGGGCGGGCGAGCCGCCTCGAGTTGTTCGGCGACCGGGCGGGCCGCCTCGTCGCCGCAATCAAGCATGTCGGCGATCGAGAAGTGCCGGCGACGATCACCGAGGGCGCGCGGCGCAACTCGTGGCAGCTCTCGTTCGCGGAGGTGCAGCCATGAAGATCACACGCGTCGTCGTCGCGATTCTATCGCTCGCAGCGGCCGGGTGCTTTCGCATGACCGTGAAGAATGGTCAGCCGGCTGCGCCGCCAAACATCGAGTACGATGGTCGCTGGCACCACGGCCTCATCTACGGCCTCGCCGAGCTGAGCGGCCCCTACGACCTGTCGAAGATCTGCCCGAACGGGTGGGCCGAGATCCACACCGAGACGCCGTTCGTGCAAGGGCTCGTCGCGGGCATAAGTTACGACATCTACACGCCGCAGAGCGTGACGGTCCGCTGCGCCGCGGCAGGACGCTGAAGGAGCCCCTTTTGCTGAGGCGCGAGGACGGGTCCGGAGTCGGAGCCGATGGGCGCCATGAAGGACCCCCTGCGCCGGCGTAGATCTGGCCCCCGGAACATCCGCAAGGGCGGGAACCGTGAGGAGCAAACAGGGAAGCAGCGGGCGAAGGGCGCAATGCGCATACCTTGCGACTGGGCCGGCTTCGTCGCGGCCACGCGGAATCCCCGGACAGCAAACTGCGTTGCTCTAGCGAGCCACCTCCGCGACCCGAGCCGGCAGCTGGGCTTCACCCTCGACCTCGGCTCGCTTTCGCATGCGGGTCGCCAGCTGAGGGACGACCCGGCCGGCCGCCGCAAGGTCCGCGACGTCGCGGTCCTGCGCCGCCTGGTCCGGGCCCAGGACGTCGCCGCAGCTCTTCGCGGCTGCGATCGCCTTCTGGGGATTTCCCGAGAGGTAGCTTTCGACGGCGCCGCGTGCGGCCGCGACCAGCGCCTCGAGGTGCTCGGTGCGCACGCCGGGCACAGGCTCGATCTCGACCAGCGCCCAGCACGCCTTGGACAGCTCCTCGAGCCGGCGCAGGTCGGGCCGCTGCAGCCCTTCGAGCACGCGCCAGAGCTCGGTGAGCGCGACTCCGGCGACGAGGGGTGCGGCGCCGGAGGGGACCTGGCGGAGCAGAGGGCGGAGCCGCTCGGCACAGCAGGCGGCAAAGATGCTCGCGCCCAGGCGCCCCGAGGCGCGCAAGGTATCGAGCATCGTGGTCTCGCGATCCATCTCGCGTAGCCTCCCACAAATGCAGGCGCTCCGGCATCAAGGATGATGATGCCCGTTCGCGCCAGGGTATAGGATGCTCCGAAGCTGCGGTATTTTGGGCAGGGGATGAACCGTGAAAACCAGGCCGCTATTCGCTTTTGCGTTCCTCGCATTGTCCGCCTGTGGTGGCGTCGGCGGCGGCGAGGTTGACTGGTACTACCACTTCATCTGCAACGGTGATCAGAGCTGCCTCACCACAAATTTCGCAGGGACCTCGAGCGGGACATCCGACAACCTCGGGCCCGGGAAGGGTGGACAAAGCAGCTGCAACAGCCTGATGACTTTCGGCAGGATCAACTGGAACATTCCGCCGGTCCAGCAGTGGTGCGACAACTCACCGGTGCTGAACTTTCCGGCGCCGACGCTGAGCCTGACGGTGTCGCCTTCCAGCATGGTCGCGGGTGGTAGCGCTTCCTTGGGATGGTCCTCGTCCGGCACGTCGTCCTGCACCGCGAGCGGAGCCTGGACGGGATCGAAGGCGCTCAGCGGCAATCAGGCCGTTTCGCCGGCCGCCGGCACCTACGCTTATTCGCTGAGCTGCACAGGCCCGGGCGGAACGATCTCGCGCTCGGTGACGCTGACCGTGACGCCGGTGGTGACCCTGACGGTTTCGCCAACGGGCATGGCCGCCGGCCAGATCGCCACGCTCACCTGGTCCTCGAGCGACACGACCTCGTGCACGGCCAGCGGCGCCTGGAGCGGCGCCAAGGCCGTCAGCGGCAGCACGACGGTGAGGCCGGCCGGCGGCAGCTACACCTATACGCTGAGCTGCATCGCCACCGGTGGAACCACGGGTACTGCGTCCGCGACGCTGGCCGTCGTGCCACAAGTCGCGCTGACCCTCTCGCCCGAGGTGATCAACCTCGGCGCCAGCGCCACGGTGGCGTGGACGACGCAGGGCGCCACCAACTGCACGGCGTCCACGAGTTTCTGCAACTCCGGCAACGTCTGCGCCAGCGACGCCAGTTTCGCCGGTGCCAAAGCGACCAGCGGCAGTGAGAGCAAGACGCCCGCGGCGGTCGGCACGCTCACCTACAACCTCGACTGCACCGGCGCAGGCGGCAGCCTCCGGGCCACGGCGGTGCTCTCGGTGAATCCACCGAGCGGCACCACCTCGAGCGTGCGGTTCAATTCCCCGGCGGGCATTACCACGGACAGCGCAAACAATCTCTACGTGGGCGACGGCGGATACACGATCCGCAAGATCACGCCGGGCGGGGTGGTCACCACCTTCGCGGGCTCGGGCGCAATCGCCTCCAACAGCGGCTCGAACGATGGCGTAGGCGGCGCCGCGCG
>JANXXR010000436.1 GCA_025350525.1 Deltaproteobacteria bacterium | reverse complement strand
GCGCCGCCAGCGCCAAAGCGCCGACGACGCTGCCCGAGTAGCAGTTGGTCCTGATCGGCATCGCCCTGGGAGCGCAGCTCGCGATCGGAGCGCAGCTCGGGATCGGAGCGCAGCTCGCGATCGGCGCGCAGCTTACGATCGGCGCGCAGCTCGCGATCGGCGCGCAGCTTACGATCGGCGCGCAGCTCGCGATCGTCGTGGCCATCCTGGTGGTGGCGGCGCTGATCGTCGCCTTGCTCGCGCGGGCGCTTGCTGCGCGCAAGAAGCCGCCGGCGGAGCTGCCCGAGGCCAAGGCGCGCGAGACGATCGAATCGCCCCGCGACGCGGTGGCGCTGGTGGTGCCAGAAGTGGCGCCGCCGGCGGAGCGGCTGGCCCGCGAGCAGCGCGCCCGGGAAGAGCTGGAAAAGGCGCAAGCCTCGCTCGAAGCCGCCCGCGCCTCTCTGGCGGTCGATGCCTCCTCCGCCGCCGCGCAGGCCGAGGTGCAGCGCTACCAGCGCGAGACCGCGGATCTGCAGCGCAAGCTCGACTACGAGCAGCGCAAGACCGCCGAGGCCATTGAGAAGGCGCGCAAGCTGGCCGAAGCCGCCGCGCGCGAACAAGCGGCGGCGCGGCTGCGCGCTGAAGAGACGGCCCGCGCCGAAGAAGTCCGGCGGGCGGAGGCGGCGGCGCGGCAGAAGCTGGCGGAGCAGGAGTCGGGCCGCACGCTCTCGGAGGGCCTGGCCCGCACCCGCGGCGGCTTCATGGCGCGGCTCAATGCTTTTCTGGGAACTTCGCGCGAGCTGGACGACGCCGCGCTGGGCGAGCTGGAGGAGATCCTCTTCTCCGCCGACGTGGGCGTGCGCACCGCGACCTCGCTGCTGGAGAGCGTGCGCGGGCGCCTGCAGCGGAAGGAGTTGTCGAACCTATCGAAGGTGAAGGAGGCGCTGCGGGAGGAGATCGAGCGCATCCTCACGCTGGGTGCTGCGCCGGGGCAGGCGGGGCACGGTGGGCTGCCCGACGCCTCCGGGCTTCAGGTGGTGATGGTGGTCGGCGTCAACGGCACCGGCAAGACCACCACCATCGGCAAGCTCGCGGCCAAGCTCAAGGCGCAGGGCAAGTCGGTGCTGCTGGGCGCGGGCGATACCTTCCGGGCCGCGGCCGGCGAGCAGCTCGACGTCTGGGCCGATCGGGCGCAGGTGTCGATGGTGCGCGGCAAGGACGGGAGCGATCCCGGCGCGGTGCTCTTCGACGCCGTCACCCGCGGCCGCAGCGAGAAGCTCGACGTGGTCCTCTGCGACACCGCCGGCCGGCTGCACACCAAGTCGAATCTGATGGACGAGCTCAAGCGCATCCAGCGCACGCTGGGCAAGGCGCAGGAAGGCGCGCCGCACGAGGTGCTGCTGGTGGTCGACGCCACCAACGGACAGAACGCCATCCAGCAGGCGCGGCAGTTCCACGACGCGCTGGGGGTGACGGGCTTCGTGCTCACCAAGCTGGACGGCACCGCCAAGGGCGGGGTCATCATCGGCATCTGCGACGAGCTGAAGATTCCCGTGCGCTACGTCGGAGTGGGCGAGAAGGTCGCTGACCTGAAAGAGTTCGACGCGCACGAGTTCGTGCAAGCGCTCTTCGATTAGCCGGGGAGGAGCGAGGCGCCCTCGATGCCCGGCGCGGGGTTGCTCTGAATCGAGTTACCCTTTCGCCTCCGGGCGAAAGAGCTTCTCCCGAAAGCGAGCGAGGTGCGCCGGCCATCCTGGTGGCGCTCCCCCCGGCCAGAGGTCGCGCTCGAAAAAGGCTTCGTTGACGCCTTCGGTGTGGACGCGGCGGCGCAACCATTCGAGATCGTCGTCGAGTGGACGCTCTGCGGCCGCCTCGAAGTGGCCCTTGAGCCCGGGCAGGTCGCGCCAGGTGATCTCGGGATAAGCAATCTCGAAGATGCCGTGGCGCAGAGAGAGCACTGATTGGTCCGCATACGACTGCTCAGGTTCGCGCTCGGCGGCGAAGAGCGCGCTCTCGACCGCGTGGAGCGCATCGGGCTGAAGGTGCGCGCTCAAGCGCGCCTCCTGCCATTGTCGGTTGATCTGAAGCAACTCGATTCTGGTCTTCTCGACCGAAGCGCGATTTGCCGGGCGCCCGAGCAGCGCTGCTTCTTTCGCAATGCGGATCGCCTCATAGACC
>JANXXR010000412.1 GCA_025350525.1 Deltaproteobacteria bacterium | reverse complement strand
CTTGTAGCCCTCGACGAGTTTGGTCGATGTATCTCCCGTCATCAACGACGTGAAGAGAGCGCCCTGTTGCGTTCGGACGGTCTTCTCGACCACCTTCCCGGTCCCGATGCTCCTCGCGAGCTTCTCGCAGAGCTCAGGATTGTCTTGGTTGAGGATGTCTTTCGTTCGCGTGTTGTCCCATGCGCAAACCGCGAATTCTTTTGAGATGAGTTCGAGGTCCGCGATCGATTGGTGGGCGAGCGTGAACTCGAGATTCGCGTCGCGCAGCTTGTTCAGCGAGTCGAGGATGGTCGGATCGGCGAAGTTGTAGAACTCATCGACGGTGACGCTGAACGGGGTCTGGTTGCGCTCGTGGCGGAAGACCTGGCGCAACGACCCTTCCTGCTGCACATCCATCAGCATCACGCGCCCCATCGCAGGCGCCTGCAGCTTGAAAAGATTGGCCGGCAGCTGCGCATAGACGATGAGGTTGTCTTCGAGGACCTCGTCGAAGCGAATGTCAGGATGGTAAGCGTTCGCGAGCGGCGAGAGGAACTTGTCGAGAGCGCCGATGACACCAGAGAAGCACTTCTGCACGCCGTGGCCGAGGCGCATCAGCTGCGACTCGATTTCGCGCGCTGCCCCTCGATCGCGAGAGCCCCGCAGGCAGAAATCGAGGGCGCGAGTCCAAGGCCCATTCGCTCCGCAGCCCTTGAAGCAAACGGCCAGGTCGATCATCACGAACGGCAACCCGACACCCTGCTCGTCGACCATGCCGTGGAGAAGCTTGCACAGGTTGACGAACATGATCTCGGCTTGGGTGTTGTAGTACTCGTTGTCCCCGAGCTGCAGGATGGAGAACACGCGCTCTGCGGTCGCGGCCGGGTCGCCACCGCGGTCGCCGTCCTTTGGCGGGCGCACGTAGACCATGTTGTAGCGACCGCTCGGAAGCTGCGGCTGGTTCCAGGCTGGCAGCGCGAATATACGAAGCTGACCTGCGCGGCCCGCGAGCTGCGCGATCGCCTTCACTACTCGGATGTTCTCGTCACTCCCCTTCGCGTCCATGACGAGGATCCCCTTGCCGTCGAGCGCGTCCTGCAAGACCGACGGCCAGAGGATGCTCGCGGTCTTGCCGGAACCGGTCTTCCCGATGACGTGGCGATGCATCGTCTGCTGACGAGGACTGATGTAAACCGGCTTCCAGTTCCAACGCCCGAAGAGGCCGCGACTCGGCGAGAGCCCGACGAATTTGTGGCGCGCGAGCTGACCAGCTCGCCGCGTCGAGCTTCTCTCGACCGGCCTGTTGGCGATCTCGGCGAGTAAATCAACCGAGGCGAGCGGGAACTTCTCGCTGGATTGATCGAAGTGGCTACCGCTAAGGCGCGCGACGATTTCATTGTGCCAAAGCAACAGACCCCACCTCACGACGAATAGCGCGAGGCCTGCGAGGGTCGCGGCGATGCACGTGGAGAGTAGGGCGTGAGTAAGAACCCAAGCTCGCAACCTGGCGTAGCGGAGCACAACGGGCCAAACCGGAGCGAGAAATCTTGTCAGAGGGCCAAGGTCCAGGCGCTGAACCGCGGCCTGAAAGATCGTCTCGAGCAGGAGGATGGACAGGCCGAGCATCAGCGCGACCCGCGGCAAGACTGGGATGCGCTGCTTAGGTCGCCCCGTCGCCTTGACGTCGTTCATGCCGTCCTCCGCAGGCCTTTTCGAGCGAGCAAGTCGACCACGAAGTCGCGCTCGATTTCCGATGGATAGGCGGGCACCGGCCGTCCTTCTTCACGTGCCTCGGCACGAAGCTCTTTGAAACGGTCGTAGATGCCAGCGGTGAACTTCAGCAGTCGGAGTGCCTCATCGTCGCTAAGCAGGCCAGTATTCTTCAGCCCCGCTTTCGCGCTGCCGGCCGCGGCGACAGAAGCGTCGCCCCCGCCGAGGAGTCCCCGGAAAAGCACCGGTGCCTCCTCGAAGGTGGCGACATGAACCTGAAGGGTGGAGCGCGATGACATCGCGGTCGTTTGACCCTCTTCCCTCCGCCACAATTCGATTGTCCGTTGGACGGAATCCTGGCGGCCCCCGGTCGGGACCAGGAAAGCAAGCTCGCCCGGCCAACCGTCCGAGTAGTTCTTCTGATAAAAAGTGGTCCGAGCTGAGCCGTCCGCATAGCCCGAATAGAACTCCGAGTAGCGACGCAATTTCGACAGAGTCGAACCCGATTTCTCGTCCGGGTTCGAGAGCGAATGCCCGCCCATCTCGCATTCGAGAAACCATCGGCGGGCCGCAGCCGCACTCTCCAAAATCGCGTCGGGCTCGATGCGCTTGTTCTGAACCTCGCCTTGATCGCGCTGGTATTGAGCCCACGGCAGGCGCGCTGACTCCGAGCTGATCCAGAGAAACGGCTGCCGGGCGGGGGCAGCGTCGAGCTGCGCGCCGACCCGGCTGACTCGCCCGCTGGTTGCCAGCGCCACATACAAGTCGTTGAGCGCGATCGTGTGCGCCAGCACTTGGTGCCCGACGTCCTTTGACGGCATTTTGATGTCGCGTCCGAGGCAGTGCTCTGCCTTCGCATATCCAAGCTCAGTCAGCCTCCACGCCACCATTGGCGAGCCGTTGAAGGTGCGGTACTTCAGCGCCGCGATGTGGGCGCCGACACCGGTCGTCGCGGCCAACATTTCGAGGCGGCGCCGAACAACTCGATCCACACGGCCAGGAAAGACGAGCTCGGCAATCTGCCGCGAAGTCAGATAGCGGGCCACGGCAAGGTGCCCGAAGAGGAGGACGTCCCGCTGGGTGAGCCTCGCCCACTTCTCCAAGCCTCCTCGCGAAATTCCCGGTCCTCCTCGACTCTGGACTTCACCGTCTTCTCTTACGACGCAGTCCTCCCCGGATTTCCCCGCCCCGCTCGCCATCTCTCTACCCTCCCCCACGAGTCCCGCATATCTCGTCACTACCCCTCACCTTCGTTGTTGCTGTTGCCGTTGCTGTTGCCGTTGTGTTTGCCTTCTTCTGCTCTTTCTTTTTCAATTCCAATTCACACCCCAATCATCTTTTTTGTCCCCACTCCGATCCTGTTCATCCACCACCTTCAACTCTCACGCTTCAACCTCTGACCTACCTTCCAACCAGGGCCCCTCCCAACCCTCTCCAACCCTGTGGCTGGATCACCTGCCCCTGACCCCTCTACCGTCGTTGTGGGAGAGGGGTCAGGGGCGGG
>JANXXR010000366.1 GCA_025350525.1 Deltaproteobacteria bacterium | reverse complement strand
CACGGAAAACGAGGGGACCCCACATCGCACGACCGGTATCGGGAGACGGATCGGGCGGCTCCCGGCCAGAAGCCGCCATACGCTCGCGACTTCCAATTCTACGCAAAGTGGACATTCTGAAACGGAAGCATTCGATGGCGGTGAAAGCAGAACTTGCGCCGCGCGCCGGTCGTCCCGCGAACAACGCGGCGACGTTTACAGGCCGTCTACCGAGAACGCGAGCAGGACGTTGCCCGCCGTTTTGCCAAAACGTGCGTAGCCGGAGTTGACGTAAAGCATGCCCTGGACGATTACCGGCCCCGCGGCGTCGAGAGACCCGCCCTTCGCCGCGACGCCGTTGACCGTCTTATACTCGTGCTCGGTGTCGACGTCCCACAAGACTCGCCCGTCTTCCGTCGCGAATGCGCGCAGATGCCCGTCCGATGATCCTGAGAATACGGCCCCCGGGATTGCGCTCAGCGCTGCCGGCTGCCCTGGGCTACAGCCGGGCCGCGGCGGCGCGCAGGGGTGCCCCGGTGAGAACCAAGCTTTGCGGCCGTCCGCGAGGTCGAGCGCCGTGAGCCCGCCGCCTCGCGCGGGCTCCCACTGCACCGGAGCGATCCGCGCGCCAGCTCCCTCGCTGTCCGGCAGGAGGACCGCGTCATTGACGGCGGCGTAGACGTGCCAGTCATCGGCGCTCATGCCCCAAAGGACGCCGCCGCTTATCCCGCCGTGACCAACTCGTGCCTGCCACAGGATCTTGCCGTGCATGTCGGGATCGAAGGCGTACACGATCCCAGATTTCTGGCCAGCGACGAGAAGATCACGTCCCAGCGCGCGCACGAGGATCGGCGAAGCACCGAAGTCGAAATCCGGCCCTTCAACGCCCGGGCATTTCTTGTCGCTGCCGATGCAGCCGCGATTCCACGCGTCGCTTGTGGTCGTCTGCTGAGACCAGACGATTCGACCCGACTTGAGGTCGAGCGCGATGACCGCGTCGCTCGACGAGGTCGTGGGCGCAGAGTAGTTGTTGCCGGTCCCGACGTAGAGCACGCCGCGACGCGCATCGAGGGTCGGCGCGGACCAGACGGGGACACCCGATGGACCGAAGCGCGGTGTCCCGTTCGGGGCGGCGTCGATTCGCAGCGGCGTGGCGACGAGATAGCGCTTCCATGTAACGGATCCATCGGCCACGCGCAGCGCCGTCACGCTGCCCCGAAAGGTGCAGCACGGGTAGTCCGCGGAGATCGCGCGATTCTCTTCCCATGAAGCGGCGGGCACGTACACGAAATCGCCGAGAGCCGCAGCGGAGCCCGTGAGGCGAGTCGCTTCGTGTTCATCGATGCGCCGCTTCCACACCGCTTGCCCGGTCGCCGCGTCGAGCGCATAGAACGAGCCCGTCAGGTCTCCGAATAGCAGCAGATGGCGCAATCCGTGCTGATGAATGAGCGGTGCCGCCCGCACCGGTCCGTCAGCCTCGAACGTCCAATAGAGGCAGCCGCTTCGCGCATCGAGCGCATGAACGGTCCCGCTGGCGCTGCCGACGTAAAGAATCCCGTTCTGCACGGTCGGCGCGGCGAAGGCGACAACGTCGCCGCGGTAGCCGAACGCCCACTTGAGCTTGAGCCGGGACAGGTCGGAGGCGGCGAGTCCCGCCCCTGCTGCGGACTGGAACCGGCTGTTCGTGGCACTGGGACTCCAGCCGGGCCAGCGTGGCGCATCCGCATCGGAGAGGCGCGGCGCGGCGCGGCCGCAGAATGCGGTGGCCGGCAGCGGTGCGTCGTTCGCCACAGTGCTGAGGTAATTTGCAACAGCCACGCGCTCCTCCTGACGCAGCGGGTTAGCGATCGTCGCCATGAGCCCGAAGTCGAGCGTCCGCAGGATCCGGGTTGCCGACAGCTTCTCAAGAGCAGCGCGCGGCGGAATCCTCGGGCTATTCTGGTCGTGGCATGCGGCGCAGTGCCGCTGGTAGACAGCATTGCCCGCAGCCGCCGCGGACGCGACATCCGCACGACCCAGCGCGCTCGCTACCAGCGCGATCGAGACAAATGCGATCTGCGCTGCAATGAGCGGCTTCGCTTTAGGTTTCATGGGTGTTCCATTCGCCTGTCGCAGCATCGATCGGCGGCCGCACTGCCTACGACAACCCTACCGTTGTTCGCTCTGGGCCGCCAATGTCAGCTTATCCGAAATTGACCGTCCGCTCATAGGTTCGCTGATTGGCCGTAACGGGTCGATGACGGGCAGTCGCGGCCGGCTGCTGAACAGTGCCGATTAGGGACCTTCATGGGAAGGTATGCGGTCTTCAACTGGCGCCGATCGGCGCGGTCGCCGCTCACATCGCACGACCGGTATCGGGAGACGGATCGGGCGGCTCCCGGGCCAAGTGCGGCCATAGGCATATGCGAATACACTGCCAGAATGCAGCCGTTCGCAACGACTGGGCGGCGGGCGTGGGTGCATGCGGACTCCCGCTTCTGGCGGCGGTTCAGTCAGCGCATCCGGCACGTACTGAGGTCGCTGTTCGTCATGTCCGAAGAACCTGCTTGGCTATCGGCCGGCAAGGGACGACGGTGCCCGTCTGCTGCGGACCTGTCCGCAGCGTCACGGTCTGACAGGAGGGGCGTGCCATTTTGGACTCAACCGAATTACGGACGCCTGAGTCTTTCTCTCTCGAGGAACGAGAGCTTCGGCGCGAGTTGCGTCGACCGCAGGTGCTTGCGATCGTTGTGGGGGCGATCGTCGGCGCTGGCATCTACATTCGGCCGGCATCGATCGCGCAGCTGCTCGGGTCCCCAACTCTAATACTTGGGGTTTGGCTTGCCGGTGGGATTTTGAGTCTCTGCGGCGCGCTCACCTACGCACAGCTCGCGATGCGAATACCCGGAACCGGGGGTGAGTATCTGTTCCTGCGGACGACTCTCGGGAGACTATCGGCGTTTCTTTACGGTTGGATGCGCCTGACCCTCGGCCCCGCAGTGATCGGCGGAATGTCGGTGGCATTTACAATCTTTCTCGGTGACATCGTCCCGCTTGGAGGCCCGTGGTTTCGCCTAGCCCTGCCGTGGGGGCACGGACGTGACTTCTTTGACCTCGGCCAACGGCAGGCGATCGCGGTTGCCGTAATCCTCGGGCTGGCATGGATCAATA
>JANXXR010000361.1 GCA_025350525.1 Deltaproteobacteria bacterium | reverse complement strand
GCTCTCGCGCGGGATGCAGGGACTGGCGGTCCGCATCGCGCGGGCGGCGAACCGCGCCGTGGGCCGCAAGGGCCGCGTCTTCGCCGACCACTACTTCGCGCGCGAACTGAAGACGCCGGCGGAAGTGCGGCGGGCGGTGCGCTACGTGCTCGACAACCGGATGCTGCACGGCCGGCTGCAGCCGCAGACGGACGCCTGCTCCTCTGCGGCGCCGCTGGTCCACCCGCGCACCTGGCTCCTGACCGTGGGCTGGCTGCGCAGCCGCGCCGGTCCGCTGCCGGTCAGCGCCTGGGACACCTGACGCGTGAATCGCAGTTGGCGCGACTCCACTCGGGATGGTGGCCGGAAACCAACTTCTGAGTCCGAGATCGCAGATTCCTACGCAGGCGTGTCCCCGCTCACCGGAGAGGACCCTGCGCCTCGATGAGGTCAGCGGCCGGTTGGCGGTGCCTGTCTTCGCCACTCGACACGCGGCCGCGCGGGGCCGACGCGTTGGCGGTGCGGCTGGCCCACCGCAGGCATCCCCATCGCATGGTCAGCCTGGACGCTCTCGCCACCAGGCCTGTCGAGTGGACCCTCGCAACCCGCAGCCGGTGACGCATATGTTCCAGGCCTTCGGGCGCTCGGAGGTGCCTCAGATCTCGCCGACGGCACGCTGCGCTCAAAATATTTTCAGCATGAAGCTGCCCGCCTGGAGTGCCGCCAAATCGCGGGAGCAGGTCCACCGCGAGGGGGTCGCCGAAACGATCCCCCTACGCGACCTCGCCGCCCAGGTACGCCGCCTGCAGCCGCGGATCCTTCGCCAGCTCCTGCGCCGGCCCCTGCAGCGCCACCTCGCCGCGCTCGAGGACGTAGGCCTTCTGCGCCACTTCCAGCGCCATGCGCGCGTTCTGCTCCACCAAAAGAATCGTCGTGCCCTCCCGGTGGATCTCGCGGACGATCTCGAAGATCTGCCGCACCAAGAGCGGCGCGAGGCCCATCGACGGCTCGTCGAGCAGGAGGATGCGCGGGCGGGCGAGCAGGCCGCGGGCAATGGCCAGCATCTGCTGCTCGCCGCCCGAGAGCGCGCCGGCCGGAGCCCGCAGGCGCCGCTGCAGCGAAGGGAAGCGGCCCAACTGCGCGTCGATGGCCGCGCGGGCCTGGTCGCGGCCGCCCGGCCAGGGGCGCGCCTCGGCGCCGATCACCAGATTCTCGTGCACGCTCATGCGCTGGAGGATGGCGCGTCCCTCCGGCACCAGCACCAGCCCCGCCGACACCGCTACGTGCGAGGGCGCGCCCGAGAGCTCGCGTCCTTCGAGGAGCACCGACCCGCCCGCCGGACGCAAGAGGCCGGCGATGGCGTTGAGCGCGCTGCTCTTCCCGGCGCCGTTGGGCCCGATGAGCGCGACGATCTCTCCGGGCCCGACCGAGAGCGAGATCCCGCGCACCGCCTCGACCTGTCCGTAGGAGACGCGCAGGTCGCGTACCTCGAGCAGGGCCATGCCAGCGGCGGCGCTCACGTCCCGTCTCCCAGGTAGGCCGCGACCACTGCCGGGTCCTTGCCGATCTCCTGAGGCGTCCCCCGCGCGATCACCTTGCCGAAGTTGAGCACGGTGATCCGGTCGCACAGCTCCATCACCAGGCGGACGTTGTGCTCGATGAGCAGCACCGCACGGCCTTCCTTGGCCACCTCGCGCACCAGCCTCCCCACCGAGGCCGCCTCGCCGGGGTTCATGCCGGCGGTGGGCTCGTCGAGCACAAGCAGCCTGGGCTGCGAGGCCAGCGCGCGCGCGATCTCCACCCGCCGCTGCTCGCCGTAGGAGAGGCTGAAGGCCTGAAGCCGCGCCCGCTCGCGCAGCCCGACGCGGGCGAGTCCGGCCTCGGCCGCCTCGCGCGCTGCGCGCTCTTCCCGCCGCGCCGCCGGAAGCAGGAGGAGCCGCCGCCAGAAGGGCGCGTGGCGGCGCAGGTGCTGCCCGACCACCACGTTGTCCGCGGCGGAGAGCCCGGCGAAGAGGCGGATGTTCTGGTAGGTCCGCGAGATCCCCAGCGCCGCGATCCGGTGCGGCGGCAGGCGATCGATGCGGCGCCCGTCGAGCTCGATGGTCCCGTCCGTCGGCTGCAGGAGCCCGGAGATGAGGTTGAGCAGCGTGGTCTTGCCGGCGCCGTTGGGACCGATGAGGCCGTGCACCTCGCCGTCGGCCACCGTGAACGTCGCGTCGTCCACGGCCCGCACGCCGCCGAAGGCCCGCGACACTCCCGAGAGCGAGAGCGTCACGAGAGCACCTTGCGCCGCAGCCGCGCCGGCAGCGAGACGAGGCCGTTGGGCAGGTAGAGGATCACCGCGAGGAGAATGGCGCCATTGAGGAAGAGCCGGAACGGCCCGGGCGCGAGGCCCAGCCGCGCTCCCACTTCGCGCAGCAGCTCCGGCAGCACGGTGAGGAAGGCCGCGCCCACCACCGGCCCATAGAAGGCCGCGGTGCCGCCCACCACCGCCTGCACCAGCATCTCGACGACGCGTCCGAAGCCATATCCGCCGGGCGAGACCATGAAGGTGTAGTGCGCCTCGAGCCCGCCGGCGAGACCAGCCAGCGCCGCGCCCAAAGAGAGCATGGCCAGCTTGTACGACGTCGTCCGGATGCCCATGGTGCGGGCGGCGGTCTCGTCCTCGCGAATGGCCTCGAGCGCGTAGCCCGCGCGCGACCGCCACAGCCGCCCCAGCACGAAGAGCGCCACCAGCAGCGCCGCGGCGATGGTGACGAGCCCGGTGCGCTGCGGAATGGCGACCAGGCCGAGCGCACCGTTGGTGAAATCCCAGTTGACGAAGAAGAGCCGCACCACCTCGCCGAAACCGATGGTGGCGATGGCGAGAAAGACGCCGCGCAGGCGCAGCACGGGCAGCCCCAGCGGCACCGCCAGGAGCGCCGGCAGCAGCGCGGCGGCGGCGAGCACGAAGATGAACGGCACTCCCGGCGCGTGCAGCGTGATCAGCGCCGCGGTGTACGCGCCCACCGCCATGAAGCCGGCGTTGGCGAGCGAGAGCTGCCCACAAGAAAGCGTGGCGTAGACCGAGAGCGCCAGGAGCCCGTTGATGCCCACGAAGGCGAAGAGGGCCTGGTAGGCGAGGAGGAGATCGGACATCAGGCCTCGCGCGCCGCCGCGCGCCCGAAGAGTCCGCGCGGGCGGGCGACCAGCACCAGGAAGAGCACCGCGAACGAGACCACGTCCCGGTACGACGACCCGATGTGCTCGACGGTGAAGACCTCGATGAGCCCGAGCGCGAAGCCCGCGACCACAGCGCCGGGCACGCTGCCCATGCCGCCGAGGATGATGACCGCGAGGCCCTTCAATTCCACGCCGCGCCCGACGTCGGGAGAGATGGAGTTGAAGGCCAGCCCGAAGAGCACGCCGGCGGCGGCGCCCAGCGCGCTGGAGAGGAAGAAGGCCACCGCGATGGTCCGGTCCACGTCGATGCCGAGGATGCGGGCGGCGCGCGGGCTCTCGGCCACCGCGCGCAGCTGGCGGCCGAGCCGCGTGCGCGCCATCAGGAAAGAGAGCAGCGCCATCAGCAGCACCGAGATGCCGATGATGCAGAGCTGGAGCAGCGAGGTGCTGGCGGCGCCGATGCGGATCATCCGGTCGGGAAAGGTGCCGGGCGGAAAGCGCGAGATGTCCGGCCCGAAGAACTGCAGCGCGATGGCCTCGAGAATGGTCGCCACCGCCAGCGAGCTGATCAGCCCCGAGATGTTGGAGTCGGAGCGGCCGCGCAGGGGGCGGAAGGCGAGCCGCTCGAGGACCAGGCCGATGAGGCCGCCGGCCACCACCGCCAAAGGCAGCGCGGCCCACAAAGGCAGGTGCGCGTTCTCCACCAGCACCAGCGCCACGAAGGCCGCCAGCATGAAGACCGCCTGGTGGGCGAGGTTCAAGATGTCGAGCACGCCGAAGACCAGCGTGTACCCGACCGCGAAGAGCGCGTAGATGCTCCCCACGAAGATGCCGTTGAGGACTTGCTGTCCCATCTAGGGGACGATCTGGAACTTGCCGTCCTTCACCTGCTGCACGGAGGGATCGTGCTGCGCGTCGCGGCCGGCCGTGAAGGAGAACTTGCCCAGCGGCGTCTCGAAGTCCTTCACCTTGGCGAGGCCGGCCTCGATCTCCTCGCGCGAGCCCTTGCCGCCCGAGAGGCGGATGGCCTCGGCATAGATGAGAATTCCCGTATACGCCTGCGCCGAGAACTGGTCGGGGTTGACGCCCGCCTTCTTCATCCCGGCGAGGAACTTCTGGTTGGCGGCCGACTGGCTGAGCGAGTTCCACGAGGTCCCCACCATCACGCCCTCGGCGGCGGCGCCGGCGTTCTTGATGAAGGCGGGGCTGTTGAAGCCGTTGCCGCCGAGAATGGGCCCGGTCCACCCCAGCTGGCGCGCCTGCGCGACGATGGCGGCGGCGTTGTCGGCCAGGGCGGAGACCACCAGCACGTCGGGCTTGGCAGCGGTCAGCGAGGTCAACTGGGCGTGGTAGTCGCGGTCGGGCTTGGCGAAGGTCTGGGTGACGAGGACCTTCACCGAGAGATCGGCGAGCGCCTTCTGCATGACGTCGTAGCCGGCCTTGGTGAAGACGTCGTCGTTGCCGTAGAGGACCGAGGCGGTCTTGAACTGCAGCTTCTCCTGCGCCTTCTTGAAGGCGCCCGGGATCACCTGCGCCTCGGTGAGCGAGTCGCGCCAGATGTAATTGCCGATGTCGGTGATACCGGTGGCGGCGGTGTTGGAGACGCCCATCACCGGCACCTGCGCCTGCTGCGCCAAAGGATCCGTGGCGCTGGCGGTGTTGGAGAGCGTGGGCCCGAGGATGGCGGAGACCTTGTCGCGGTTGATGAACTTCTGGAAGACGGTGATGCCCTGCTCCTTGGTGGAGGCGTCGTCCTCGATGCGGACTTCCAGCGGCGCGGGGCTGCCCAGATCGGCCAGCGCCGCCTGGATGCCGGCCCGCTGCTGCGCGCCGTAGGAGGCGGCCGGGCCGGTGAGGCTGAGCGCCGCGCCGATGATGGCCGCGCCGCCGCCGCCCGCTGCCGCTGCTGGAGCGGCGCCGCCGCTGGGAGCGCCTTCGGGAGCGGCGCCTTTGTCCTTGCAGGCGACCGCGGCCAGGACCAAGAGGAGGGACGACGACCACCGGCTCGTGTAGCGCATGGAAGCAGCTCCCGGGCAATCGAGAGCAGGTGCGTTACCGCAAGCGACAGGGGTTCGCAAGGATAGGGGCGTCAGCGCGGGCCGCTGCGCCGCTCGGCC
>JANXXR010000345.1 GCA_025350525.1 Deltaproteobacteria bacterium | reverse complement strand
GTCTCGATCTCGACCGCCACGCACGACAACGTGGTGATGGTGCCCATCCAGGCGGTCACCTCGCGGGAGGCGAAGAAGAAGGAGCAGAAGGCGCCCGAGCGCGAGGGCTCGCTGAAGGTCGCCGACGCGCACGCCGCCCCCTCGGCAACAGCCGTCGCTACCGCGCCGGCTGCCACGGCCCCACCGACCGCGGCCTCCACCGGCAAGCCCAAGCCGGTCAAGGTCGTCTTCGTGGTGGACAAGGACGGCAACGCGCAGATGCGCGAGGTGCACACCGGCATCGCCAGCCGCACCGACGTCGAGATCCTCGACGGCGTGGTCGAGGGCGACACCATCGTGGACGGCCCCTATCGCACGCTCGCCCGCGAGCTGCAGGACGGACAGAAAGTGAAGGCCGCCAAGCCGGGCGACAAGGGGAGCGACAAGCCGGGCCCTCAGGGCGGCCGTAGCTAATTGCAGCAGGCTACGGCCGTCAAAAGGAAAATCCAATGGCGTTGATCGAGCTCGACCACATCGTCAAGACCTACGACCTCGGGCTCTCGAAAGTGCCCGCGCTCCGCGACATCCACTTCAACATCGAGCGCGGCGAGTTCGTGGCCATCGTCGGGCAGTCCGGCTCGGGCAAGTCCACCCTGATGAACATCATCGGCTGCCTGGACGTGCCCACCAGCGGGCACTACCAGCTCTCGGGCCGCGACGTCAGCACGCTCTCCGACGACGAGCTGGCCGACGTGCGCAACCTCGAGATCGGCTTCGTCTTCCAGAGCTTCCAGCTCTTGCCGCGCGCCTCGGCGCTGGAGAACGTGGAGCTGCCGCTCATCTACCGGGGCATCGGCAAGAAGGAGCGCCGCGAGCGCGCCGTCGAGGCGCTCAAGCTGGTGACGCTCGAGGACCGCATGGAGCACCGCCCGGCGGAGCTCTCGGGCGGGCAGCGGCAGCGCGTGGCCATCGCCCGGGCGCTGGTGACGCAGCCGTCGCTGCTCCTCGCCGACGAGCCCACCGGCAACCTCGACAGCCGGACTGGCGAGGAGATCGTCGGCCTCTTCCTCGAGCTGCACAAGAAGGGCAACACCATCATCCTCGTCACCCACGAGCCCAAGCTGGCGGCGCGCTGCCCGCGGGCGGTGCGCATCGTGGACGGCCTGGTCATCGCCGACGGGCCGGGGCGGCAGGTGGCCATGGCCAACGCCGAGGCGCTGGGGGCGGAGGCGCTGGCGACGTTCCTGGCGGCGGACAAGTCCCAAGGAGCGCGGCCATGAGCGAGGCGATGCCACAGGCGGCAGGCTTCAGAGTTCGGGCTTCGGGCCAGAGGCGTTGGCTCGGAAAGGTCCGGCGCATTCTTCTCGAGTTGCGGGACTCCATCGTCCAGGCGGCGGTCTCACTGGTCTCGCACAAGCTGCGGGCGGCGCTGACCATCAGCGGCATCGCCATCGGGATCATGGCGGTGATGATCATCTTCATGGTGCAGGCCGGCATCCAGGCCAGCATGGTCAAGGCGCTCAACACGCTGGGGCCCAACACGCTCTTCGTCCACAAGTGGAAGTGGGGCGTGAACGGCAACGACTGGTGGAAGTACAAGAACAGACCACAAGTATCCACGCTCGACTGGAAGGCGCTGCAGCAGAACACCACGCTGCCGGTGGCCATCGCGGCCATGGTGAACACGCCCGCCGTCGTCTCGATGGGCGCGCGCGAAGTGAAGAACGTGGACGTGCGCGGCACCGTCGACGGCTACCTCGACGCCACCGGCTGGCAGATCCGCCGCGGGCGCTTCATCACCGCCCTCGACCAGGAGTTGGGGTCCGACGCGTGCATCATCGGCGCCGACATCGAGGACGCCTTCTTCAAGGGGCAGGACCCCCTCGGCCAGCAGATCCGCATCGGCGCCTCGCTGCGCTGCTCCATCGTCGGCATCTTCGGGCGCAAGGGCACCGCCTTCGGCAACCCGCAGGACCTGCGCGTGATCATCCCGCTCGCGACCTTCATGCGGACCTTCGGCATGAAGCGCGGCCTGGTGGTAGCGGTGGTCGCGCCTGAGGGAAAAGTCCGCGAGACCGAGGACGAGGTCACGGCGGTGATGCGCAACGCCCGCCACCTCTCGCCCGACCAGGACGACAACTTCTCCGTCAACCGCCAGGACAAGCTGCTCGAGGGCTTCAACCAGACGATGATGGCCACCAACATCACCGGCATCCTCGTCGGCCTGATCACGGCGGTGGTGGCGGGCATCGGCATCATGAACATCCTGCTGGTCTCGGTGAAGGAGCGCACCCGCGAGATCGGCATCCGCCGCGCGCTGGGGGCGCGGCGGACCACCATCCTCATGCAGTTCCTCTGCGAGGCGATCATGGTCGCCATCGTCGGCGGGTTCGTCGGCGTGGTGATGGGCTCCGGGGCGGCGGCGCTCATCGACATGATCAGCCCGGTGGCGGCGGCGGTGGATCCGCGCGTGGTCATCGGGGGCCTGGTCGGGTCGGCGCTGTTGGGCGCGGGCTTCGGGCTCTGGCCGGCGATGACGGCGGCCTTCCTCCAGCCGATCGAGGCGCTGCGCTATGAGTGAAGTTCAGGCCTCGGGAGTCCAGCTTCCGGCTTCGGGCCTGAGGCCGCTGTCGTCGGCCAGGCTGCAGAAACTGCGGCGGACGATGACCTCGCGGCTGGATGATCTGCGGCTGGCGCTGGCGGCGTTGAGCGGCCACAAGCTGCGCTCGGGGCTGACGCTGCTCGGCATCGTCATCGGCGTCTTTACCGTGGTGGCCATGATGGCGATGCTCAATGGCCTGCAGAAGTCGATCGACAAGCAGATGGGCGCGCTCGGGGCCAACGTCTTCGGCATCCAGCGCTTCCCGGCGGTGCAGTTCGGGCCGCTCTCGCCGGAGATCGAGAAGCGCCGCAAGATGACCCTGCTCGACGTGCAGCGGCTGCGCGAGGCGCTCCCGCAGGCCCGGCAGGTCGGCGGCGACATGTGGGAATACGGCAAGACCGCCTCGACGGCCACGGCCACCTCGCCAGGCGCGCAGGTGGTGGGCGGCACCGTCGAGTTCTTCACCAACAACAACCTGCCGGTGGTGAGCGGGCGGCCCTTCAGCGAGGCCGAGTCGCTCGACGCCGCGCGGGTGGCCGTCATCGGCGCTTCGGTCGCGGACGCGCTCTTTCCCAGCGTCGATCCGGTCGGCCAGAAGATCCGCCTCGGCCGCATGGAGCTGGAAGTCATCGGCACCATCGAGCGGCAGGGCGGCCTGCCCATGGGCGACAACCCCGACGCCACCGTGGCCATCCCCATCACGCTCTTCATGGAGCTGTACGGCACCTCGCGCTCGGTCTCGATCTCGGTGATGGCCCCCAACGCCGAGGGCCTCAAGCGCGTGCAGGACGCCGCCATCGCCGCCTTCCGGCGCATCCGCGGGCTCTCCGCGCAGGAGGACAACGACTTCGAGGTCTACTCCAACGACTCGATGCGCGAGACGTTCGACCAGCTGGCCGGCACGGTGACGGCGGCGAGCCTGATCATGTGCGCCTTCTCGCTCCTGGTCGGCGGCATCGGCGTCATGAACATCATGCTGGTGGCGGTCACCGAGCGGACCCGCGAGATCGGGCTGCGCAAGGCGCTGGGCGCGCGGCGGCTGCGCGTGCTCATGCAGTTCATCATCGAGGCGGTGCTGCTGGCGTTCTTCGGCGGCGCCATCGGCGTGGTGCTCGGCTACGGCGCGGCCTTCCTCGGGCAGTTCCTCAACTTCCCGGCGCAGGTTCCGCTCTGGGCGGTGGGCGTCGGGCTGGGCGTGTCGTGCAGCGTCGGGCTGATGGCGGGCATCTATCCGGCTTGGCGCGCCTCGCGACTGGACCCGGCGGTCGCGCTCCGCGACGAGTGAGCGGCTGCGCTGAGCGCTCGCTCGCTGCCAACCGGGCGCCGGCGCCTTAGCTTATCGACATGTCAACCGAGAGCAAAAGAGGCGAAGGCGCCGCGGAAGAGCTGGGCGGCACGATCAAGAAGGTGGCCGGCCAGATCATCGGCAACGAGCAGATGGAGGCCGAGGGCCGCGCCAAGGAGCTGAAGGGCGAGGCCAAGCAGGAGGCCGCCAAGGCTGCCGCGCGCACCGAGGGCAAGCTCGAAGAGGTGGTCGGCGCGGTGAAGAACCGCATCGGCGCCGTCCTCGACAACGAGCAAATGCAGGCCGAGGGCAAGGTCAAGGAGCTGAAGGGCGAGGCCAAGCAGAAGGCCAACGAGTAATCGCGCTCAACCGCCCAGGGCCCCTCTGACACCCAGCGCTTCGGCTAAGGCCGCGGCCAGGGTCGCAGTCTGCAGGGGCTTCTGCAGCACCCGGCGGCCATCCGGAAAGACCTCGGGGCCCGCGAAGCCCGAGGTCAAGAGCATGAGCAGGCTGGAGCCGCGGTCGCGCAGCGCCCGCGAGAGTCGGTGACCGCCCATCATGCCCTGTCCGGAGTCGCGCACGAAGAGGGTCGCGTAGGCGCCCGGGAGGAGCCCCGGCCAGCGCGGATCCGCC
>JANXXR010000299.1 GCA_025350525.1 Deltaproteobacteria bacterium | reverse complement strand
CCGCCGCCCTCGAAGGCCTGGGCCGCCGCCCGCAGCGATTCGCCCCGCGGCGTGCTCTCCGCCTTCTCGCGCTCGCGCTGCTCATCCACCGACTTCTGCAGCGTCTGGGCGGCGTCCTGGTTCTTCGACAGCTTCGCCTGCACCAGCTGCAGCTCCAGCGCGGCGGCGCCCTTGAAGCGCGAGGTGGGCCGCTCCTCGAGGAAGCCCTGCAGCGCCGCCTGCGCTTCGTCGAGGCGGTCGGCCCGGGCCAGCGCCTGGCCGCGCCGGTACATCGCCTCGTCGGCCTGCTCGCCCTGCGGATGCTGCTTGAGATACGCCGCGAATCCTGCCGCGGCCTCGTCGAACCGCCCGGCGTCGAGCGCGGCCCGCGCCCGGACGAAGTCGTCCCGCGACGCCTCCTGCCCCCGGTCCACGACGCTGACGCGCGAAGAGGTGCACGAGGCGAGAAGCAGCAGCGCGGCGAGCAAGCGGGTCATGGCGAAGTGCCTTGTATCGCGATCCGGTTTCATTTGGGCCGCCCTCAGAATTCCTGCACGAAGGCGCCCTTGGGCGGCTCGAAATGGAAGAGCGAATCCGGCAGGCCCTGATCGACCTTGGGATCGCTGAAGACGATCTGGTTGATGTCGCCCTGCGGGTTGACCACCACGCTCGCCAGCACCTGCCCGTCCTTGCCGACGATGAAGAGCAGCTTCTCGACTCCGCCCGAAGGCTTGAGCGGCCTCAGCTCCAGCGCCTCGCCCCTGGGCAGCTCGCCGGGACAGGCGACCACTCTGGGCGAGAACTCCTTGAGCAGATCGCCCTTGCCCCAGAGGAAGGTAAACGCCGAGGAGAGCTGGTCGCCGCCGAAGTCGCGCTTCACCTGCGCTTCCTGATCGTCGGGCCGCCAGATCCAGAGCGTCTTGCCCTGCACGAAGAGGGTCCGCTTGTCGGGCTTGTCGTAGTCCCAGCGGACCGCGCCCGGCTTCTTCACCTGCACCTTGCCGGCGGAGTCCTCGATGCGGCCCATGGCGAGATAGGTGTAGTGCTGGTCGAACCTGGCCGAGAAGTCCTTGGTGTGCGCGTAGAACGACTGGACGCGGCCGGCCAGCGCGCGAGCCGGATCGGTGGCCGTCGCCGGGGCAGGGGGCGGTGCCGGGGCCTTCTTGTGGGCGGGCACGGCGAGGAGGAGGGCGAGCAGGAAGGGCATGTCTCTTGGACTCCGGTCAGGCGCCCGGCTTCACGCGGCGGGCCAGCTTGGCTGCGAGCAGCGTGAAGCGCTCTTGCAAAAGGAGGCGCTCGGGAGCCGGGAGATCTCCCGCCGTCTTCAAGAACGCGCGGCGGGCGCGGGCAGCCTGGGCCAGCGCCATGCCCGCCGCCACCGAGACGTTGAAGCTCTGGGTGAAGCCCGCCATGGGGATGCGAAAGCTGCCCGTGCAGGACGCGAGCGTCTCGTGGCTCGGGCCTTCGTGCTCGTTTCCGAAGAGGAGGGCGAGCGGGCGGTCGGCCGGCAACGCGGTGTAGAGGATGGCCTTGTCGTCGAGGTGGCCGGCCCAGACCTCAAAGCCGCGCGCCTTGAGCGCCTGCGCCGCCGCCGCGCCCGACGCGTGCAGCTCCACCTCGAGCCACTTGTGCGCGTCCTGGGTGACGCGGCGGTGGGCGAGAACGTCCTGCTCCTCGTGCGAAATGACGTGCGCGCGGGCGATGCCCAGGCCTTCGCTGGTGCGGAGGATGGCGGCGGTGTTGTGCGGATCCAGCAGGCGGTCCAGGACGACGGTGAGGCTGCCCAGACGCGCCTCGACCACGCCCAGAATCCGCGCCTGCCGCTCGGGCGTGAGCAGCGACCAGTAGAAGCGCCAGTCGCGGGCGGAGGCGGGTGGGGTCACGGCTTCGGCGGTGTCGTCATCGCCCCGCAACACTTCGACCGTCAGTCCCGCGGGGCCGGCCAGCTCGGCAGGGTCGGGCGCGCCCGGAGTTCCGGTCCAGGCCCGCGGCGGCCGTCGCCTTCTCATCCACGCTTCCCGCGCGGCGCCGGCGGCTTCTTGCCCTTGAGCTTCGCTGCCCGGACTTTCAGGACGCCGTCCTTCTCCCGCCCAGTCAGCGGCGGTGCGCGCTCTTCCCTCTCGCGGCGGTCGACCTCGCGCTCGTCCACGATGCTCTTGTCCCTCTGGGCCCTGGGCTCCGGGATGGGGTGCACGTCGCGCTCGAGGGGCGCAGGCATGGGGGCCGCATCGAGCGCCCGCACCGCAGCGTCGAGCAGCTCCGGGATCCCCTCGCCGGTGGCGCCCGAGACCAGGTGCACGACGACCTTGCGCTTCTTCAGCGCCTTGCGCAGCTCCTCGGCGCGCTCGCGGCCTTCGGGCACGTCGATCTTGTTCGCCGCCACAACTTGAGCCTTGCGCCCCAGCGCCGCGTCGAAGAGCGTCAGCTCGCGGTTGATGGCGTCGAAGTCCGCCACCAGATCGCGGTCCTGCGAAGCGTCGATGAGGTGGATGATGGTCCGGCACCGCGCCATGTGCTTGAGGAATCGGTGCCCGAGCCCCTCGCCCCGGTGCGCGCCTTCGATGAGGCCGGGCAGGTCCGAGAGCACGAAGCTGCGCCCGTCCTTGTACTGCACGACGCCGAGGTGGGGCTGCAGCGTGGTGAAGGGATAGTCGGCGATCTTGGGCCGCGCCCGCGAGAGCCGCGACACCAGCGTGCTCTTGCCGGCGTTGGGAAAGCCGACCAGCCCGACGTCCGCGAGCAGCCGCAATTCCAGCCGGACGCGCTTCTCTTCGCCGTCGGTCCCGGGCTGCGCGAAGCGGGGCGCCTGCAGCGTGGGCGTGGCGACGTTCATGTTGCCGAGCCCGCCGCGCCCTCCCTTGGCGAGCACCCAGCGGCGCCCGTTCTCGCGCAGGTCGGCCAGCACCTCGCCCGAGGCGGCGTCGCGCACCAGCGTGCCGGGCGGAACTTTCAGCAGCATCTCGGGCGCGGCGTGGCCGTTCTGGTCGCGCCCGCGGCCGGGCTCGCCGTTGCGCGCGCGGTACTCGCGCTTGAAGCGGAAGTCGAGCAGCGTGGTCAGGCGCTCGTCGGCCTCGAGGACGATGTCCCCGCCGTTGCCGCCGTCGCCGCCCGAAGGCCCGCCGCGCGGGACGAACTTCTCCCGCCGGAAGGCGACAGCCCCGGGGCCGCCGTCTCCCGCCTTGGCGAGAACTTCCGCTTCATCGATGAACTGCAAGGATCACCTCTTGGGCCTCGGGCACGACCGAACCCTGAGGCCTGAGGCCTGATGCCTGAGGCCTACGCTTCAGCCGCCTTCGGCTCGACGTGCACGTAGACGCGGTCGCCGCGGCCCTTCTGGTACTTCACCGTGCCCTCGGCGACGTCGAAGATGGTGAAGTCGCGGCCCATGCCGACGTTCTTGCCCGGATGCACCCGGGTGCCGACCTGCCGCACCAGGATGTTGCCGGGAACGACGGCCTCGCCGCCGTAGATCTTGATGCCGCGGTGCTGCCCCGGTGAATCGCGCCCGTTGCGGGACGAGCCCTGCCCTTTTTTGTGTGCCATGTCTCTCTCGTCCTAGGCGGAGATGCCGGTGATCTTGATTTCGGTGTACGGCTGGCGGTGGCCGCGGATGCGGTCCCAGCCCTCTTCCTGCGTGCGGAAGTGCCAGAGCTTGCGGTGCAGGCCGTGCGAGACGATTTCGGCAAAGGCCTTGGCGCCGTCGAGCAGCGGCGTGCCCAGCTTCACGTCCGCGCCGGCGCCCACCAGCAGCACCTCGAGTTCAAACTTCGCGCCGACGTCCTGGGTGAGCTTCTCCACCTTGAGGAGGTCGCCCTCCTTGACGCGATACTGCTTTCCGCCCGTCCTCACGACTGCGTACATCTTGAGCTCCGTAACCTCTCCAGCTTGTCCGTTGGGGCCACGATTGAATCGTGTCCCCCGCGCTGTTTGCCCGGCTGGCAGGGAAATCCCGCCGCTGGGCGCGGAAAGGAACGGGCGATCTACTCGGCCTGCCCGGCCGCTGTCAAGCTATTGGGCCTTGGGGACCGACTCCCAGACGTCGATGAGGGTCGCCTCTGGCAGCTCCTGGACGGCCAGCCAGACGCCCGGCCGGCCGGGATCCTTGGCGGTGGCGAAGCCGCTGCTGCCGAAGTCGCCCTGGTGCTGGAGGTTGTCGTCCACCCAGGTGTCTCCATCGCGCCTGGCGCCGCGCTTCTCCATCTCGGGCGCATAGAAGGCGTGCACCTGGTTGGCGTGCCCGGGGTAGCGGTAGACCGAATGGAAGAGGGTGGCTTCGGGCAGCTCGGTCTTGCCGCCGCCGCCAATGGTGCTGGAGTCGACGATCTGCGGCAGCGTGGGCTGCGCGTGCTTTTTGCAGCCGGCGAGCGCGAGGGCGAGGGTGCAGGCGAGGACGATCTTCATCTGGGCTTTCCTTCCGCGAGGGCCGGCAGGCTGACTTCGTAGGGCGCGCGGGCCACGCCGCGCTCGGTGACGATGGCGGTGATGTAGCGCGCGGGCGTGATGTCGAAAGCGGGGTTGAAGACGCTGACGCCTTCGGCCGCCACGCGCTCGCCGCGCAGGTGCGTCACCTCTTCGGCGGAGCGCTCCTCGATGGGGATGGCGCTGCCGGAGGGGGCGCGCAGGTCCAGCGTGCTCACCGGCGCCGCCACGAAGAAGGGCACTCCGGACGCCTGCGCCGCGAGCGCCAGCGGATAGGTGCCGACCTTGTTGGCGGTGTCGCCGTTGCGGGCAATGCGGTCGGCACCGACGATGACGCAGCCGATCCTGCCGGAGCCGAGCAGCGAGGCCGCCGCCACGTCGGGCAGGAGCGTGACCGGGATTCCGTCCTGCAACAGCTCCCAGGCGGTGAGCCGCGCGCCCTGCAGCCACGGGCGCGTCTCGTCGGCGAAGACGGCGCACTGTTTTCCCTGGGCCAGCGCGGCGCGCACCACGCCCAAGGCGGTGCCGTAGCCCGCCGTCGCCAGCCCGCCCGCGTTGCAGTGGGTGAGGATGCCCTTGCCGTCTGGAACCAGCGGCGCGCCGAAGCGGCCGATGGCCTTGCAGGCCGCCAGGTCCTCCTCGAGGACGCGGTCGGCCTCCGCCTTGAGCGCGGCGAAGCTGCGCGGCTCGACGCGGGAGATCCGCTCCAGCGCCCAGCGCAGGTTCACCGCCGTCGGCCGGGCCGCAAGCAGCAGCGCCCGCGCCGCCGCGAACTCTTCTCCCGACTGCAGCGAGAGCGCGAGCCCGTACGCCGCCGCGCAGCCGATGGCCGGCGCCCCCCGCACCACCATGTCGCGGATGGCCCGCGCCACCTCTGCCGCCGACCGCGCCACCACGATGTCGGCGCGCGCCGGCAGCCCGCGCTGGTCGAGCAGGTGCAGCGCGCCGTCTTCGAACCAGAGGGTGCGAAAGCTCATCGAGGTTGCGGCTCCGGAATTTGCAGCTCTGGAATTTGCAGCTCTGAAAGTTGCAGCGCCAGGTAGAGGGCGCCTGGGATCGGGTTCTGGTAGTACGGCGCGATCTCGCGAAAGCCAAGCGCGCGGTACATGGCGATGGCTCTGTCCATCGTTCCTTTGACGGTGTCGAGCACCAGCCGTGAATAGCCGAGCGCCCGCGCCTCGTCGATGGCCGCCTGCGCGAGCGCGCGCCCCAGGCCCTGGCCGCGGAAGGCGAGCCGCAGGTAGAGCCGCTTCATCTCCGCCGTCGCGCCCTCGAGCGGCCGCAGGGCGACACAGCCCTGTCCGGGCGCGAGCAGCAGCGCGCCGCGGGGAGGAGCATAGTGACCGGGAAGCTGCGCGAGCTCCTGGTCGAAGCCCTGGAAGCAGAGGGAGAAGCCCAGGTCCCGCGCGTACTCGAGAAAGAGCGCGCGCACCTCTTCCAGCGGCGGCCCCTCCTGCGCGATCCGGACCAGCTCCATGCCCGGCAGTCTAACTGGGCGGAGCGCGCCGGCGACCCGGCTTCGTCGCCTTGAGCGAGAGCCAGGCGAGGAAGGTCGCGAGCAGCGCCGGCGCGCCCAGGGACAAGAGCAGCATCAGCGCCTCGCTACCCGCCTGCTCGATCAGGTGCGGCTGGCGCGCTCCGCCCGGAGTCACCAGCGTCGAGCCGGTGCGGGCGGTGATGTGGAAGAGCGCCGTCCCCAGCGCGACCCAGGCGCACAAGAGCGCGAAGAGGAGCAGCCACTTGAGCGGCCTGCGGCTGCGCTCGGACGAAAAGGCGACCGCGCCGGCGAGGGCGAGCGCGAGCAGCAGGAATGATGCGAAGAGCGCCGTCACTTGGAGCCCAGCTTACTTCGCCTGCTCCAGCGCGTCCGCTTCCGCGCACAGGCGCCTGGCCCGCGCCGCCGCGGCAGCGAAGTCGAGGGTGCGCGAATAGCCCAGCCGCTCGGCCACGTCCTCGCTCGACAGCGAGGTCCCCGGCGCGAAGAGCTGCTCGCGCAGGAAGGCGCCCACTTTCGGATTGGCGTACCAGTCCTCGCCGAAGCGCCGGCGGACCGCGTCGTGCATCATGCCGCCCAGCACGAAGGCGCGGGAGTAGTCGGCGGCGTAGAAGGTCTCGTCCACGTCGGTGCGGAAGGCCTGCGACTCGGGCTCGCTCAGCGCGAAGGTGTACGCGCGCGAGAAGAGCTGCCGGTAGAGCTCGCGCAGGTCGGACTGGGCGCGCGCCGGATCCTCGAGCAGCGCCAGGGCGGGCGCGATCTCTTCCAGCGGCCGCCCGTGCAGCCGCAGCTCGTAGGCGATCTTGGCGAAGGCGTAGCGGCGCAGGTACTCCATCTCGCGCAGCGCCAGGAGCCGCTCGATGGCGGCCAGCTCCGCGTTGGTCGGCAGAGGCCGGCCCTGCGCGCGCAGGAACTCCCGGTAGCGGAACAGCCAGCGCGGGTCGGAGAAGGCGTGGCGGAAGAACTCGCCAAAGGCCTCGGTCGGCGCCACGTAGCCCTGCGAGACCAGCTCGACGGGCCGCGCGGTGGCGTTGGCGAAGTGCACGGCGTGGCCGGCCTCGTGGAAGAGCGTCTGGTAGTCGTCGAGCCCGCCGGTGGGCTTCACCGAGAGGCGCACGTCGTCGGGCGGATTGACCGGATCGACGAAGGCGCGCGGCCGCTTCTTGGCGGTCAGCGCGTCGTCGATGCGGACCTCGGCGCCGCCCGCCGTGCGCAGGTCGAGGCCGATGCCCGCGAGAAAGGCCTGCAGCGCCTTCAGCTCCAGCCCCTTGTCGAAGAAGGCGGCGAGGCGGGGCGCCTTCCAGATGCGCGCCACGTCGGTGACCCGCAGCGCCTCGCGCCCGATGCCCAGCTCCTCGCGGGCGACGCGCTCGAGGGTCTTCTGGAAGAGGGAGTCGGTGGCCTGCACATAACCGACTCCGGAGGCGAGCAGCGCGGTCAGGTGAACGTCGCGCTGATCCTCGGAGAGCGCGACGTAGTCGGAGAAGCCGGTCGCGCGCGCGGCCTCCTGCGCCGCCGCCTCCTTGCGCTCGAGGATGGG
>JANXXR010000296.1 GCA_025350525.1 Deltaproteobacteria bacterium | reverse complement strand
GGCGCCCAGAACGCGCTGCCCATGACCATCGCCGGCAAGCCGTACATCCTCGTCACCGACGAAGGCGGCGGAGGAGCCGCCGGCTGCGCGCAGGGCAAGTCGGCCAACGGCTTCCCCAGGCTCGTGGACATCTCCGACCCGGCACATCCGGCGGTGGTGTCCAAGCTGCAGCTCGGCGTGGCCGACCCCGCCAACTGCACCGCCATCTCAACGGCGCCCATCACCTCGAGCTACAACCCCTCGACCGGCGTGCAGACCACCGGGCCGGGCTTCTTCGCCCACTCCTGCCACTACTGCAACGTGGACGACGCCGACAACGCCAAGGTGCTGGCCTGCAGCTGTTTCGCGGCGGGCCTGCGCATCATCGACATCCACGATCCGGCCAACCCCAAGGAGATGGCGTATTACAAGCCGCCCGCGCAGGGCACCAAGGTGTTGCCGGCCTCGCAGTACGCTCCTGGCAACGTCGCGTCGGGACCGGGCGGGGCGCCGTACAACCGGCCGTACGACTACACCACCGCCAAGGTCAGCTTCCCCAAGGATCGCAACCAGACCTCGGGCGACATCTGGATCACGTCGCATGACAACGGCTTCCAGGTCATCAAGCTCTTCTCCGCCATCGCGGTCTCGCCGAAGACGCTCACCACCGGTCACGACCAGGTCGAGAGCTTCAAGTCCACGGTGACGGGCGCCGCGGTGACGGGCGGAACGGTGTGGAGCATCCAGGAGGGCGCCGCCGGCGGCACCATCGAGCAGAACGGCACCTACCACGCTCCGGCGACGGGCGGCACCTATCACGTCGTCGCCACCGCGCTGCTCGACGCGAGCAAGACGGACGTCGCCACCGTCACCGTCCTCGGCGCCAAGGGCGGCTGCACCTCCGGAGAGGCCTCGCTGAGCGCCGCTCTCGCGCTGGGCATCTTCCTCATGTTGCGCCGCAGACGCGCCCACGCCTGATCAGCGCCTGGCCGACTTGCCTCCGGGGCAACCTGGAGGCAAGTTGACGGCGGGGGGCGCGCGCATTCCGGATCGAACGACGCCATGACCCGCCAGCTCACCTCCGCCGGACTCGCCCTGGTCGCGCTCGCCGTTGCGTCGCCGCGCGTGCTGGCCAACGGCGCCTTCCCCGACGAGTTCAGCGTCCACTTCCCCGCGCCTGCGCCGCACCGGATCCTGCTGGGCGCGAACTTCGGCTTGATCGTCTCGGAGGACGACGGCGCCACCTGGCGCTACTCCTGCGAGCCGTGGATCACGCAGGGCTCGGACGCCGCGCTCTCGGGGGCCAGCGTCGATTTCTACCAGACCTGCGCCGACGGGGCCGTGCTCGCGCAGTCGCTCCACGTCACGCGCTCGTCGGACGTCGGCTGCACCTGGCCGCAGTCGGGCGGCTCCGTCGCCGCCCCCAACGTCTTCGTGCGGGACCTCTTCCCCGATCCCACCGACACCAGCTTCGTGCTCGCGATCCTCCTCGACGATCACTCGAACTCGCTGCTCGTAGCCTCGCACAACGGCGGCATCACCTTCGACGCCGCGCCGCTGTACAAGACCGCCGCCATCCTCAGCGGCATCGAGATCTCGCGGATGCCCCCGAGCGTGATCTACGCCACCAGCTACGCGACCAACGGGAGCAACGCCACGCTTTTGCGCAGCACCGACCGGGGCGCGAACTGGACCCCGTATCCCATCCCGGCCCCTTCCGGGACCCAGCCGCGCATCATGCAGGTGGACCCGGTGGACTCCAGCGTCGTGTACTTGAGATTGGTCGGCGGGCAGACCGACTCCATCCTCATCGCCCGCAATGGAGGCCAGTCGTTCGATCCCGCCTTCACCATCAACGGCCAGTTTTCGGCCTTCCTCCGGGCGACCGACGGCACGCTCTACGCCGGAACCCAGGCCGGCGTGCTCTACACGCGCGCGCCCGGAGCCACGTCGGCCTTCACCAACGCGCCCGGCCCCCATTTGCGCTGCCTCGGTCAGCGGCCGGGGGCCTCGCGGATCTATGCCTGCGGAGATTTTTTCCTCGACGGCTTCAGCCTCGGGACCAGCGACGACGGCGGCAAGACCTTCGCGCGGGTGATGAACTTCACCGACATCCTGGGCCCTCTCACCTGCGCGCCCGTGACCACCAATTGCGCGGCCCACTGGGCGCGGATCCAGTCGGTGCTGGGCATTGGCGACGGAGGGACCGGGACCCTTGCCGACGCCGGCAGCGCGGTCGATGCGGGAGTGACCACGGGTCCCGACGCAGGAGCGGTCTCGACGCCGCCGCCCGGTGGTGCGACAAAGGGCGGCTGTTCCACCGTGGCCGCCGGGGGCGCGGCGCTGATCTGCCTGCTCGCGCTTCTCTCGAGAAAGCGGAAGTCATGATGGGGCGTGCCATGCGACGGGATCTTCAAGCGGAGAGATGGGCGGCGTGGCTGTTTCTCTGCGCATCGCTTGGGCTCTTCCCGGCGGGAGCGCGGGCGGCGCCGGCAAAAACGACCTTCGACCTCGAGCAGGGCTCCATCACCTATACGGTGGTGCACAAGCTGCACGAGGTGAAGGGAACCACGCATGCCCTGGAAGGGCGGGCGGTGGTGCTCGAGGGCGGCGA
>JANXXR010000252.1 GCA_025350525.1 Deltaproteobacteria bacterium | reverse complement strand
CCCGTGGTGATCGGCGTCGAGGATCTTCCGGGCGTTGTCGATGTCGAGGTTGTCCTCGCTTTGCTTGCTCCAGGGCAGATCCGCGATCCAGTCGAGGTAGGTGCGGGCGACCGTGTACTCGCTCGAAGCCGCCGGAATCGTCTTCAGACGGTTCAGCTCTTTGTTCGCCACCTTCTCGACGTCAGGGGGCAGGGCGGCCTTCTTCAGGCGCTCTGCGAGCTCGTCGAGCTCTTCTTCCTCTTCGCCCATCTCGCCGAGCTCTTCCTTGATCGCCTTCAGCTGCTGGCGCAGGTAGTACTCGCGCTGGGTCTTCGACATCTCGCCTTTGACGGCGGAGTCGATCTTGTTCGACAGCTTGAGAATCTCGCGCTTTCGGTTGAGCAGCTCGAGCACGAGCTTCATGCGCGCCTTGAGATCGACCGTCTCGAGCACGGCCTGCTTCTCTTCGATGGGCACATCGACATTGGCGGCGATGAGATCGGCGAGGTGGCCGGGGTGCGTGATGCTCTCGACGAGCTCAGTCGCGGCTGCGGGCAGCTCGGGCATCATCTCGATGACCTCGCGCGCCAGCTTCTTCAAGTTGATGCCCAGCGCTTCGATCTCGACCTCGTCGAAGCTGGACTTGTCGTCCACCGGCTCGATGCGGGCCTTGAGGTAGGGATGCTCCTGCACCAGCTCGACCACACGGAAGCGCGCGAGGCCCTGGACGACGAGCGAGTAGTTGTCCTCGCCCATCTTGAGCAGCTTCACGATGCGCGCGACGGTGCCCATCTGGTGGAGGTCGGAAGCGCCCGGATCCTCCTCTTCGGCCTTGCGCTGGGTGACGACGCCGATGACCTGGTCGTCTCGCACCGCGTCCTTGATGAGGGCGATGGTCTTCTGGCGTCCCACGGCCAGAGGCAGCACGCCACCCGGAAAGAACACCGAGTTGCGCAGCGGCAGGATGGGCAGGACGGGCGGAATGTCCTCCTTGTTGATGAGACCCGGTGCTGCCGGGGTCACGACTTTGCCTTTCTCGGACATCGTTTGGTCTCCCGTCCCTAAGAAAACTGATTCTGCGTGTCTAACGACAAGTTGCCAATGTAGCCACAGCAGGCGCCCTGGCAACAGCCCTCAGTTGCACAGCGGGCATGCAAGCTGCGGCAGGCTTGACGGCACGGCGCGCCATCCCAAGGTTGCGCACCAGCAGGGGGTCCTTCCTTCGCATGCGCAAGCTCACGCCGATCACGCTGCTCGCCCTCCTGGCCGGTTGCCAGAGCTATGTGGCCGTGCCTGTGCAGCCGGTGACATTGGTGGCGGTTTCGCAGCGCTCGAAGGTCCGGGTTGCCACGAAAGCAGACGTTCTGTTGGTGGTGGACGACAGCCTCTCGATGTCGGGCAAGCAGGATCGGCTCGGCGCGGCCCTGCAGAACTTCACGGCCCAGCTGGACGCGCTCAAGCCCGCTATCGACTATCAGGTGGCGGTCACCACCACCACTGTCTCCGAGCGGCTGGGCGCCTGCGGTCCCGCGGGAGATCCCAACGCCGCGGGCCAGTGCAACAGCGAGTGGGAAGCCAGCGGCTTCTCCTGCGACAGCGCCTTCGCCTGCTACCGGTCGTTCCCGGCGGCGGGCCAGTTCTACCGCGGCGCGGGCGCTCCGGCGCTGGTGCTGCGCCGGGCCGACTATTCCGCCGCCGACTTCGCCACCTACCTGGCCGACAGCGTGAAGGTCGGCACCGCCGGCTCGCGCCAGCCGCAGGGCCTGCAGGCGATGGAGCTGGCGCTGCAGCAGCCGGGCTTTTTGCGCGACGGCGCCAAGGTGGTGGTGGCCTTCTTCACCGACGCCGAGGACTGCTCCGACCCTGCGCACCGGCTCTCGATGCTGGTCAAGGATCCGGCCACCGGCAACGTCATCGACAAGTGCGCGCAGGAGGCGCGCGGCGACGGATCCGCTCTGCCCTCCCTCGAGCCCGTCGCCAACTACGTCAACTTCCTGCGCGGCCTCAAGAACGCCGACGGCCTGCCCAAGGAGGTGGAGGTCGGCGCCGTCGTCTCGCTGCAGGACGGAACGCAGGATCCCGGCGTCTGCGCCAACCCCGCCTGCGACGCCGCCTGCGACGCGCCCGCGGGCGTCACCGCCTGCCAGGTGCGCTGCGGCCCGGCGCCCACCTACCAGATCTGCTTCAACGACTGCGTCTCGGAGTGCCACGCCTTCTGCGGCGGGCAGGTTCCGGGGCGCCGCTATCTCGAGCTCGCCTTCGCCTTCTCCGGCGTGGCCGCCAACGTCTGCAGCGACGACGCCAGCCCCGGCCTCTCCAAGCTCTCGGCGGTGATCGGCATCCCGAAGCAGATCCAGCTCCGCGCGCGCCCGACCTCGGCCGATTACGTCGTCGTCCGCATCGAGCGCGGCACCCAGTCGTTCGAGTGCGTGCCCGGGCAGGACTTCACGCTGGTGGACGGCACCGACGGCATCTTCGTCAAGTTCGGCGGCGCCTGCGTGCTGCAGCCCGACGACATCTGGGACGTGCGGTACCTGACCAACAAGTAGCGGCCAGCTTCTGCATTGCCCCTCTCCGGGCTCGGTGGTAGGCCTGCATTCCCCGGAGACTCGCATGCGCCTGCTCGCCGTCGTCCTTCTCGCCGCATCGCCCCTCCTCGCGCAGCCGGCGCCGCAGCCCCCGCCCGGGGTCGCCGCTCCCGCGCCAGCGATGCCGCCCACCGCGGCGCCGACCACTGGGGCCCCGCCTTCCGCCGCGCCGCCTGCCTCCACCGCGCCGCCTACCTCCGCCGCTGCCGCTCCCGCGACCTGGTCCGGCAAGTTCGACGAGCTGTGGAAGAAGCGCGACCAGCCCGCCGCGCTCAAGGAGATGCACGCGCTCCTCGACCAGCAGCTTGCCACGGACGCCCGCGCCTTCGAGGCCAACTGGCGCCTCGCCGCCCTCTACAACTGGGAGGCCAACGGCACCGAGGGCGACAAGAAGGCCGAGCTGGGCAAGATGGCCTGGGAGGTCGGCGACAAGGCCATCGCCGCCAAGCCCGGCGACGTGCGCGCCCAGTACTACGCCGGCCTCGGCGTCGGGCTCTACTCCGAGGGCATCGGCATCCTCACCGCGCTCTCGCAGGGCGTCGAGGGCAAGTTCCGCGACCGCATGCTGGCGGCGCTGCGCATCGACAAGGACTACCTCGACGGCGCGCCGCAGGTGGTCTGGGGGCGCTACTTCTTCAAGTTGCCCTGGCCCAAGCGCGACGTCGATCAGTCGATCAAGGTGCTCGAGGAGTGCCTGGTCGGCCACCCCGACAACTGGCGCGCCAAGCTCTACCTGGCCGACTCGTTCGCCGACCAGGGCAGGACCGAGGACGCCCGCCGCTTCGTGCAGGACGTCCTCGACGCCCGCAACAGCAACGACCCACCCGAAGATCGCCGCCTCAAGGACATGGCGAAAAAGTGGATGGGCTCGCACTGATGGGCGCGCAATCGGTGGCGCAGCTCTTCCGCTCGCGGGCGGGGCAGGACGCGTCGCGCACGGCGGCCCGGCGAAAGGTGTCGGGCAGCTGGAGGGACGTCAGCTGGGGGCAGCTCGCCGCCGAGAGCGACGAGATGGCTTGGGGTCTGGTCGCGCTGGGCCTCAAGCCCGGCGAGATGGCCGGAATCCTCGCCGGCACCCGCGTCGAGTGGACGGTGGCCGACATGGGCATCGCGCTCGCGGGCGGCGTGGCGGTGCCCATCTACCAGTCGAACACTCCCGAGGAGTGCCAGTTCATCCTCGACAACGCCGGCGCGGTGGTGGTCTTCGCCGAGGACGGAAAACAGCTCGCCAAGCTGACGGGGCTGCGCGCGCGGATGCCCAAGCTGCGCTGCGTGGTGCTGATGGACGGGCAGGGCGAGGGCGACTGGGGGCTCTCGTTCGAGGCGCTCAAGGCGCGCGGCCGCGAGCAGAAGGCGAAGACGCCGGGCGAGCTGGACGCGCGGGTTTTGGCGGGTCGAAGCGACGGGCTCGCCACCATCCTTTACACCTCGGGCACCACCGGCGTGCCCAAGGGCGTGATGATCACCAACGACAACATGCTCTTCGCGGCCGAGTCCGTGGTCGGCACCGGGCTCTTGAACCGCGAGGACAGCCACCTCCTCTTCCTGCCCTTCGCGCATTCGTTCGCGCAGATCATCAAGGCGGCCTGGTTCGGCAGCGGCCTCACCATGATCTTCGCCGAGTCGGTGGACAAGCTGGTGGACAACGCCGGCGAGACCGGCCCCACCGTGCTCTCGGCGGTGCCCCGCGTCTACGAGAAGGCCTACAACTCCGTGCTGGCGGGCGGCATGGCCGGCACCGGCCTGCAAGGCGCGCTCTTCCGCATGGCCATGCGCGAGTTCGAGCTTTATGTGAAGGCGCGCGGCGAAGGGAAGACGTACAGCTCGCTCGCCTTCACGGTGGCGAAGAAGCTGGTCTTCCCCAAGGTGCGGGCCAAGCTCTCCAAGCGGTTCGGCGGGCGCATCGTCGAGTTCGTCTCGGGCGGCGCGCCGCTGGCGCGGAAGATCGCCTTCTTCTTCGACCTGCTCGGCTTCCACATGCTCGAGGGATACGGGCTCACCGAGACCATCGCCCTCACCAGCGTCAACCTCCCCAGGCAGGTGCGCATCGGCACGGTGGGGCGGCCCTTTCCGGGCGTGGAGGTGAAGATCGCCGAGGACGGCGAGATCGTCATGCGCGGCCGCAACATCATGCGCGGCTACCTGGGCCTGCCCGACGCCACCGCCGAGGTGATCGACCAGGACGGCTGGTTCAAGACCGGCGACATCGGCGAGATCGACGGCGACGGCTTTCTGCGCATCACCGATCGCAAGAAGGACCTGATCAAGACCAGCGGCGGAAAGTACATCGCGCCCCAGGCCATCGAGGGCGCGCTCAAGACCCAGAGCGAGCTGATCAGCCAGGTGGTGGTCATCGGCGACAAGCGCAAGTACGTCTCGGTAGTGGTCACCGTGGTCGAGGCGGACGCGAAGAAGGCGTCGGGCGCGGGCAGCTACGCCGAGGCGGCCAGGAGCGAGGCGGTCAAGGCCAAGGTCCAGGACGCCATCAACAAGGTCAACGCCACCTTGCCCTCGTACGAGACCATCAAGCGCTTCGTCGTCCTCGACCGCGACTTCTCGCAGGAGCAGGGCGAGCTGACGCCCACGCTCAAGGTCAAGCGCAAGGCCTGCACGGTGAAGTTCAAGAAAGAGATCGACGGCATGTACGACGGCGAGAGCGCCGACTGAAGCCGGCCGCCGGCGCGTCGACCTGCCCGCAGGGCGACCGAATTCAGAATTTCCGGGCGTCGCTGATGACCTTTCCAGAGCGGATCACCAGCGCGGCATGCTCGACGCCTGCGTGGTAGGGCAGGTGGTCCGGGTCGCTGGTGGAGAAGAGCACCAGGTCGGCGCGCAGCCCTTCTGCGAGCGTGCCGCGATCGTCGAGCCCCAGCGCCCGCGCTCCGCCCGCGGTGCAGGCCCAGAGCGCCTGCGCGGGGGTCAGCCCCGAGAGCAGGCAGCCCGCGGCGAGGAGCATCGAGACGCTCTCGATGCGCTGGCTGCCGGGGTTGATGTTGCTGCCCAGCGCCACCGGCACGCCCGCCGCGAGGAAGGGCGCCGCGAGCGCGGCCGTCTGGCGCAGGAACCAGGCGGCGAGGGGGAGCAGCACGGCTGTCGTTCCGGCGCGGGCGAGAGCGGCGATGCCCTCGGACGTGGTGCGCTCGAGGTGATCGGCGCTCTTGCAGCCAAGCTCGGCGGCAAGCTGCGCTCCACCGCCTTCGGACAATTGATCCGCGTGCAGGTGCCCGGTGAGCCCCGCCCGCGCGCCCGCCTCCAGCGCCGCCCGGCACTCGGCGGCGGTGAACGCGCCTTCTTCCAGGAACGCGTCGCAGCCGCGCGCCCCTTGCCGCGCCGCCTCTGGAGTCAGCTCGGAGACCACCTGCGAGACCCAGCGCGCGCGGTCCACGCCGGGCGGAGCCGCGTGCAGGCCGAGCAGCGTCGGAACCACGCCGTCGCCCAGCGCGCAGGCGAGGCGCAGCAGGCGCAGTTCGTCCTCGACCGAGAGGCCGTAGCCGGTCTTCACCTCGACGGTGGTGACGCCGCTGCGCTCGAGCCGCTGTAACCTGCGCCGCGCGTCGGCGAGCAGCGTCTGGTCCGGCGCCGCGCGGGTGGCGGCCACGGTGCTGCGGATGCCGCCGCCCGCCTCGGCGATCTGCAGATAGGTTCTGCCCGCGAGGCGCAGCGCGTGCTCGTGGGCGCGGTCGCCGGCGAAGACGAGGTGCGTGTGCGGATCGACGAAGCCGGGAGTCAGCAGCATGCCGCCCGCGTCGATGAAGACGCCCGCTCCCGTCGCGGCGGGCGGGGCCTCCGCCGCGGGACCGACGTAGGCGATACGCTCGCCGTCGCAGGCCACCGCGCCGTTCTCAATGAGGCCGAGCGGCGCAGGTCCGCCCTGCGCGCCTGTCATGGTTGCGATCCGGGCATTGCTGATCACGAGCATGGCCCACTCTTGCGCCGCAGCGCCGCCAGCGCAACGCTTCAGCCGCGGGTGATGCCGGGGATCGAGACGCCGCGCTCGCGGGCCACCTCGATGGCGCGCTCGTAGCCGGCGTCGGCGTGGCGCAAGACGCCCATCGCCGGGTCGCTGGTGAGGACGCGCTCGAGCCGCTTGGCCGCCGCGGCGGTGCCGTCGGCCACGATCACCTGGCCCGCGTGCAGCGAGTAGCCGATGCCCACGCCGCCGCCGTGGTGGAAGCTCACCCACGAGGCGCCGTTCACCGCGTTGACCAGCGCGTTCAAGATGGGCCAGTCGGCGATGGCGTCGCTGCCGTCTTTCATCGCCTCGGTCTCGCGGTTGGGCGAGGCGACCGAGCCGCAGTCGAGGTGGTCGCGGCCGATGACGAGCGGCGCCGAGACTTTTCCGGTCCGGACCAGCTCGTTGAAGATCTGCCCGGCCTTCGCGCGCTCGCCGTAGCCGAGCCAGCAGATGCGCGCCGGCAGGCCCTGGAACTGCACGCGCTCCTGCGCCATCTTCAGCCAGCGGTGGAGCGACTTCTTCTCGGGGAACGCCTCGAGCAGCGCCTCGTCGGTGACCTTGATGTCGGCCGGGTCTCCCGAGAGCGCGACCCAGCGGAAGGGCCCCGAGCCTTCGCAGAAGAGCGGGCGGA
>JANXXR010000251.1 GCA_025350525.1 Deltaproteobacteria bacterium | reverse complement strand
AGCCGAGGACGTCGCCCGAATAGTCGAGCTCGAGAGCGAATCCGCCCGAGAGCGGAAGCGCCAGGCCGGCGCGGGCGTTGAAGTCACCCACCGGCGCCTTGAGCGCCGAGTTCTGCGTGGCGGGGACCGAGAGGTTGTAGGTGTACCCGACGGTGGCGTGCACGATCACCGCGCTGGAGAGCGCCCAGCGCGCGCGCCCGCCGATCTCGGGGCCGATCAGGTCGGCCGGGAAGGCGTCGTTGCGGATGCCGAGGTAGTGGACGCCGATCATCGGGGTCAGCTCGAGGCGCCCGCTCTGGGAGAGGCCCGGGCCGAAGTCGTAGCCGACGCCCGCCGCGACGTCGAAGCGGTTCTCGTCCACCTGCACCGGGCGCTGGCTGGGGCCGGCGGTGTGGAGCGGGACATAGGCCTGGCGCGAGCTGCGCCAGTCGAGCTCGCCCCGGGTGATCCAGCTGCCGGAGAACCAGCGGGTGGCCTCGACGCCCAGGCGGCTGAGCGAGACCGCGTCGGTGTACGACTGCTCGCTGCTGCGCTCGGCGCCGACCAGGGCGCGCACCGTCCAGAGGTTGCTTCCAAAGTCGGGCCGCAGGCGCAGGTCGCTGGGCAGCTGCACCATGCTGCTGGCGTACGGCGCGCCCGAGGGGCCGGGCAGCGCGGGCGAAAGCTTGTCGGAGGCGGGAGCGGTCCGGGTCGGCTGCGCCGAGCGGTCCACCGCGGGGGCGGCCTTCTGCGCGGTAACGGTCTTGGTGTCGGCTGCGGTGGCGGCCTTGGCGTCGGTAGCGGGGGCGGCCTTGGGGTCGGCGGGCGCCGCCTTCAGCGCGGTGGCGGCCTTGGCGTCGGCAGCGGGCGCGGGCTTCTGGGCAGTGGCGGGCAATGCCAAGGGCGCCTTCTTGTCGGCGGCCTGCGGCGAGAGGTCGAGGCCGGGGATCGGAAGCGGCGGAGGAGCCGCCTTCTTCTTCGACTCTTTGCCGGGCAGCGGCAGATTGGGAGCGGCGGCGGCGCCCGGCAGCGGCAACGGCTGGACGGCGCCGGGCAACGGCAGCGCCGCCGGGTCCTTGGCCTTCTTCTTCGACTCCTTCGGAGCCGCCTCCGTCGGAAGCGGCAGCTCGGGAGGCTGTTGGGCCGTGGCCGCGGCTGCGACCACCAGGGTGATGAAGAAGGCTGCGCGCGTCATGGGTTGCCTCGCTCCTACTTCGTAAAGACGAGCCGCTCGTACGTGCTGGTGGCGCCGGTTCCTTCGCGATCTCCGCAGCGGGCGCCGGCGATCAGCGCTCCCGACTGCGTAGGCCAGCAGAGACGCTGGCTGCCGAACCCAGCCGCGTATCCATCGGCAGCGCCGCCCGCCGTGTCGCAAGGGGCGCGGTTGATGGAGGCGCCCGCCGGGGCAAAGCCGATCGACGAGCTGCCGTCGAAGTACCAGGCGATGCCCGCTGCGACGTGGCTTACGGTCGCGCCTGCGCCGGTGGCGAAAAAGACGTCGCTGCGCGCGCCGGCCGCGGCGAGGGTGAGCAGGCTCGAGCCCGGCGCCCGGCAGGCGAAGAGGACGCTGGCGGCGCCGCAGGCCGCCTGGATCTGGGCGAGCGTCGTGCCGGTGCTGGAGTACGTCTCTGCGGTACCGATGGGCGGCCAGCACTGCGTCCAGCGATCGTCGAGCACCGAGGCGATGGGCAGGTTCTGCTGCACGCCCGCGATGGCGGCGTTGCAGGCGCCCGAGACGCAGTAGTGGGCCGCGCTGGCGGCGCTCGAGCAGGCGACGCCGGGGCAGGCGCCACAGTGGGCGGCGTCGAAGCTCTGGTTGGACTCGCAGCCGTTGGAGGCGTCGGCGTCGCAGTTGTTGAAGCCCAAAACGCAGGCGCCGGGGCTGTCGCAGGTGCCCGCGGTGCAGGAGGCCGTCGAGTTGTCCTTGCCCTTGCAGGCGTTGACGCAGGTGCCGCAGTGGCTTGCGTCGGTGGTGAGGTTCACCTCGCAGCCGTCGACGGCGCTGGTGTTGCAGTCGGCGAAGTTGGCCTTGCAGGTTAGGGCGCAGCTGCCCGAGGCGCAGTACGAGCTGGCGTTGGCGGGAGTGGCCGGGCAGCTCGCGCCGCAGCCGCCGCAGTTAGCCGGGTCGTAGCTGAAATTGACGCAGGTGCCGCCGCAGGCGGTGAGGCCCGACGGGCAGTTGGCGGTGCAGGCGCCCTTGCCGGTGACCGGGTCTTTGCTGCAGACCTGCGACGGACCACAGAGAGTGCCGCAGCCGCCGCAGTTGGCGGAGTCGGCGGTAGTGTCCTTGCAGGTGGCGCCGCAGAGCTGCTGGCCGGCTGGGCAGGTGGTGCCGCAGACCCCGCCCGAGCAGGACTGGCCGGCGGCGCAGGCGCTGCCGCAGGTGCCGCAGTTCTTGCTGTCGTCGAGGGTGTCGATGCAGCCGGTGCCGGGGCAGTTGGTGAGCCGCGCCGAATCGCAGGTCGGCTTGCAGCTGCCGTTCTGGCAGGAGGTGCCCGAGGTCGCCGAGCAAGCGGTGCCGGGGCAGCCGCCGCAGTGGGCGTCGTCGGTGAGCGGGTTGACGCAGGTGCCGTTGCAGGCCACCGAGCCCGCCGGGCACTGCACCATGCAGCCGCTGCCGCTGCACACCTGGCCGGCGCCACAGGGCGTGCCGCAGCCGCCGCAGTTGGCGCGGTCGCTGGTGGTGTCGACGCAGGAGCCGCCGCAGTTGCTCTCGCTCGAGGGGCAGGCGGTGGTGCAGTGGCCGATGCCGGTGACCGCGTCGGCGGTGCAGACCTTGCCGCCGGTGCAGGCCTGGCCGCAGCCGCCGCAGTTGGCCGGGTCGTTGATGGTGTTGACGCAGGCGCCGCTGCAGTTGGCGAGGCCGCTGCTGCAGGAGACCGCGCAGCTGCCGGTGGTGCAGAGCTCTCCGGGGTTGCAGGCGTGCGAGTTGCCGGTGGTGCTGCAGGCGCCGCAGTTGGCGCGGTCGGTCTGGAAGCTGGTGCAGAGGCCGTTGCAGAGAGTCTGGCCGGCGGGGCACTTCTGCTCGCAGACGCCGGCGCCGTTGGCGCCGCCGGCCACGCAGACTTCGCTGGCGCCGCAAATGTGCGTGGGCGTCCCTGAGGCGTTGCCGCAGCCGCCGCAGTTCTTCGGGTCGACGGTGGTGTCGATGCAGGAGTTGCCGCAGAGGGTGAGGCCGGCCTGGCAGCTGACCGCGCAGCCGGGCACGCCGCCCGCGGGCGTCACGCAGATCTGGCCCGCCGAGCACTTGACCCCGCAGCCGCCGCAGTTGTCGCGGTCGCGATCGACGTCGACGCAGTTGCTGGATCCGGCCGCGCCGCACTGGGTGAGGCCGGGCGTGCAGATGACGGTGCAGGCGCTGTTCCTGCAGGTGAGCCCGGGGTCGCACTTGACGCCGCAGCCGCCGCAGTTGAGTGGGTCGGAGGTCGCGTCGAGGCAGTTGCCCGAGCAGTTGGTGAGGCCGGGCAGGCACTCGATGCTGCACTTGCCGGGCTTGCCGATGGCGGGCGGCGAGCAGACGAGGCCGGTGCCGCACACGGTTCCACAAGTTCCGCAGTTGTTGCGGTCGCTCGCGAGGTCCTTGCAGATGAAGGTGCTGGTGCCGGGCTGCGCGCAGGCGGTCTGGCCCGGCGCGCAGTAGGTGGTGCACTTGGGGACGCCGGCAGAGTCGGCGACGCACTGCTCGCCCGCGGCGCAGACGGTGTTGCAGCCGCCGCAGTTGAAGGGGTCCTTGGTGATGTCGACGCAATCGCCGCCGCACGGCTTGGTGATGCCGGGACAGGCGGCGGCGACGTCGCGGCAGAGCAGGTCCGACCCGCAGGTCTGGCCGGTCGGGCATTCGTTGTTGTTGTTGTTGTTG
>JANXXR010000260.1 GCA_025350525.1 Deltaproteobacteria bacterium | reverse complement strand
CGGAGCTGCAGCAGGCGCGCCTGTCCTGCGTCGATGCGCGAGAGCTCGCGGACGGCGGCATCGCCCGCGGCTTCTGCGCGGTCATACCAGCGGAGCGCCGTTCGGTAGTCGCGCTCCCGGGCGGAGGCGTCGCCGAGGCCGACCCAGCCGCGCTCTTCCCACACCGAGCCCGGATAATCGCGCCCAAGGCGGCCGAACCAGAGGCGGGCCGCGTCGCCATCGCCTGCCGCCAGCCGCGCGCTGCCGATCCAGTATTCGGCGCGGGCGCGGCTCTCGAACGGGCCCTCCTCGACCAGCTGCCCCACCTGGCGGAAGGTCTCTTCGGGAGGGCGGTTGGGGTAGCTGCGGAGCAATTCGACGAAGCGATCTTCGCGGGCCTGCGCGACCACGCCGGGCGCGACCACCTGCGCCGCCGCGAGGAGGAGCCAGATCAATCGTCGCGACCGTGCCGCAGCGCCTTCTGGCGCGCGTGCAGCTTCTTGTCGTCCACCCGGCGGCTCTTGGCGGCGCGCGAGACCCGCGTCGGACGCCGGGGCGGGGGACGATAGGCCCGCTTCTCCAGCTTCTCCCGCAGTCGCAGGAGCGCGATGCGCAGGTTCTGCGTGCGCGACCGCTCGTCCTTGCCCTCGACGCGGACGCCGGTGGGCAGGTGCACGAGGCGCACCGCCGTCTCCGCCTTGTTGCGATGCTGCCCGCCCGGACCGCCGGCGCGATGCGCCTGCACCTCACATTGCGCGAGGAGAGCGTCGTCTTCCAGCAGCCAGCGGTCCACGCAACCACTCTAGCAGGCGACCGGCCTCTGGCTTGAAGGCTGAGGCCTGACATCGAGGACCTGAGGCCTGAGGCCGGAAGCCTGGACCTCAGGCCAGCTGATCCTTGGCCGCCGCCTCGATCTGGCGCGCCAGCCGCAGGTCGCGATCGGTGATGCCGCCGGCGTCGTGCGACGACAGCGTCAGCGTCACCTTGGTGAACTGGATGAGGATGTCGGGGTGGTGGTCGGCGCGCTCTGCCAGCTCGCCGACGGTGCCCGTGAAAGCCATCGCCCCCTTGAAGCCCTTGAGGTCGAAGGTCTTGGAGATCCCCTTCCCTTGCTGCTTCCAGCCGGGCAACTCCGAAAGTGCGCCCCGGATCTCCCCGTCGCTCGACAAGCCTTTCTCCGCCATGGCGTTCCTTTCGCAGACCAGTCCGCAAGACAAGGTACTCAACGGCAGCCGTTTGCACAGTCCCCCGCCTCCGGAAAGTCCTGTTACAACACGCTGCATGCCCGTGACTCCCGCCTTCGACCAGAGCGTCCACAAGGCCCGCCGCGACGAAGTCCTGCGCCGCATGCGCGAGATGGCGCCCTCGGGCGCGGTGGCCGTCTTTCCCGGGATGCCCGTCGCCACCCGCAACAGCGACGTCGAGCACGCCTACCGCGCCGACAGCGATCTCTTCTTCCTCACCGGCTTCGAGGAGCCCGAAGCGGTGGCGGTGCTTTCCACCGTCGGTGAAAAGGCCTTCACACTCTTCGTGCGCCCGCGCGACAAGGAGCGCGAGATCTGGACCGGCCGCCGCGCCGGCGCAGAGGGCGCGATGACGGCCTTCGGGGCCGACCAGGCCTTCGAGATGGGCCGGCTCGACGAGGAGCTGCCGCGGCTGATCGGCGCCGCCCGGACCCTCTTCTACCGGCTGGGCGGAGATGACGAGCCCTTCGACCTGAGGCTGGGCAAGCTGCTGCGCAACCTGCGCGCAAGGGCCCGCGCCGGGCTGAACGCGCCCACGCGCATCGAGGACCCGGGGCAGATCGTCCACGAGCTTCGCCTGCGCAAGGAGCCGCGGGAGATCGAGGCGCTGCGGCAGGCGGTCGAGGCCACCCGGCGCGGCCACCTCGCCGCCATGCAGGCCGGGCGCCCCGGGTCGCACGAGTACGAGTTGCACGCGCTGCTCGAGCGCGAGTTCCGCCATGGCGGCGGGCGCGGCTGGGGCTACTACCCCATCGTGGCCGCCGGCGATAATGCAACTGTGTTGCATTACAACGACAACCGCGTGCAGGTTTCTGAGGGCGAGCTGGTCCTCATCGACGCCGGCGCCGAGCACGACCTCTACACCGCGGACGTCACCCGGACCTTTCCGGCCAGCGGCAAGTTCAGCGAGGCGCAGCGGGCCTGCTACCAGCTGGTCCTCGAGGCCGCCGACGCTTGCATCGCGCGGACCAAACCGGGCGAGACCATCGACGGCCTGCACGAGGTCGCGGTGCGCATCCTCACCGAGGGCATGGTGCGGCTGGGGCTGCTCCAGGGCGAAGTGGACGCGCTCATCAAGGACAACGCCTTCCGCCGCTACTACATGCATCGCACCAGCCACTGGCTCGGGCTCGACGTGCACGACGTCGGCAGCTACCGCCTCGCCGACGGAAGCCCGCGGCCGCTCGAGCCCGGCATGGTCTTCACCATCGAGCCGGGCCTCTACATCGCCAGGGACGACGAACAGGCGCCGAAGCAGTTTCGCGGCCTCGGCATCCGCATCGAGGACGACATCCTGGTGACGGCGCAGGGGCACGAAAATCTCACGGCGGAGATCCCGCGGACGGTCGAGGACGTCGAGCGCGCCTGCAGCCGCTGATCCGCTTACTTCTTGTCGGCCTTGACCTTCTGGCTCTTCTTTCCTTCCGGCTCGAAGGGCTCGATCAGCTCGCCGTACTTGACGAGATCCCCGGTCGCCTTGAACTCTTCGATCGAGATGAGCACCTCGGTGTCGGCGCCGTCGAACCCCAGGCCCAACAGGCCCTCTTCGGGCAGGTCGGCCCGGTACGTCTCGAGGCCCTTCTGCATCAGCGGGCCAATCTCCTGGACATACTGCTCGACGCTGTGCACACGGATGCGCTTCATGGGCGCCGATGTTTAGCACAAAGCTGCTGCGGTGGTTCGGGCAGGCCAAGCGCGATCTGCCCTGGCGCAAAGAGCCGCGCGTGCCCTACCGCGTCTGGGTCAGCGAGGTGATGCTGCAGCAGACGCGGGTGGACGTCGTCATCCCCTATTACCGGCGCTTCTTGCGGCGGTTCCCCTCGCTGAAGAGCCTGGCTGCGGCGCCGCTCGACGACGTGCTCGCCCTCTGGAGCGGGCTCGGCTACTACACCCGCGCGCGGAATCTGTGGAAGGCCGCGCGGGCTTGCCAAGGCGCGCTGCCCCGCACCGCCGCGGCGCTGCGCGAGCTGCCGGGCTTTGGTCCCTACACCGCCGCGGCGGTGGCCTCGCTGGCCTTCGGCGAGGACGTGCCGCTGGTGGACGGCAACGTCGCGCGGGTGCTGGCGCGGGTCTTCCGCCTCGAAGGAGATGCCCGCGAAGAGTCGTGGACGGTGGCAGCGACGCTGCTGCCCAAGGGCCGCGCCGGCGCCTTCAACGAAGCGCTCATGGAGCTGGGCGCCACCGTCTGCACGCCCCGCGCGCCGCGCTGCGGGGAATGCCCGGTCTCCCGGGAGTGCCAGGGCCGCAGCGCGCCGGAGCGCTATCCGCAGCCGCGCAAGCGCCCCGAGCGCCCGCTGCTCGAGTGGACGGCGCTGGCGCTGCAGCGTCGCGACGGGGCGGTGCTGCTCTCGCGGCGGCCCGAGGACGCGCTCTTCGCGGGGCTGTGGGACCTCCCTGCCACAGAAATAAAATTGCCTGGAGTGCGCCAGCACGGCGAGCTCGCGGACTGCGGGGTCGTGGAGCAGACGCTCACCCACCGCGAGGTGCGCGTCAGCATCCAGCGCGGGCGCGGCAGCGGCACGCCGCGCTCCAAGACGCTGCGCTGGGTCCTGCCGCTGCACCTGGGCGCGCTTGGGCTCTCGTCGCTGGCCCGCAAGTCGCTGCGCAGGGCGGGGATCGCGGGCGCCTGATGGCGCAGGCCCGCGCGCATGTTTCACCGTCTTGACATTGGCGCCCTCCTCAACGACCTTCCGCGCCTCGTGATCGCCCTCCTCCTCCTCGCTGCGCAGGCAGCGCAAGCGCTGCCGCCGGTGCAAGCCGTCGAGGCGCCGCCCCAGTCGTCGCTGCGCGCGCCGCTGCCGCCCGTGCCGGAAGAGCCGCCCAGCGACGGCCCGCCGCTGCAGCTCGCCGAGGCGCTCGAACAGACGCGCGCGAAGTCTCCCGATCTGGCCGTCGCCCTCGAGCGCGTGGTGCAGGCGCGCAACAACGTCCAGCGCGCCTGGGCCACGCTGAAGCCGACGTTGACCGCCACCGGCTCGGAGACGCTCAACTCGGCGGCGCCGCTCGTGCCGCCGGCCTACCAGACTACGGGCAGCCGGTTCGCAGAGGCGGGATCGCTCAACTTCGCCTGGAACCTGTTCAACCTGCGCGCCTTCCCCGCGCTGGCCACCGCCTCCCAGCAGGCCGAGGTGGCGCGGTTCACCGAGACCCAGCAGCGCCGCGAATTGCTCCTCTCGGTGGCGGCCACCTATTACTCGGGCCTCGCGCTGCGCGAGCTGGCCGCGGTGGCGCGGCGCCAGGCGCAAGCCACCCACGACCACGCCCTCGAGGCGCAGGCGCGCTACCAGGCGGGCCTCGTCCAGCTCACCGCGGCGCTGCGGGCCCGCATCGATTTCCTGCGCGCCGACTCGGAGGTCCGCCGCGCCCGCTTCAACTATGCCGGCGCCAAGAGCCAGCTGGCGGCGCTGCTCGATCGGCGCGACACCGCCTTCGAGCTGGTGGAGCCGGCCCGGGCGCCCGAGGAGATTCGCGGCGCCTTCCAGGAGCTGATCGGCAAGGCGCTGCTCGAGCGCCCGGAGATGGCCGCCGCCCGCGCCAACGAGGAGATCGCGGCCCGGCTCAAGACCGACGCCTGGGAGCAGTTCCTTCCAACGCTGGCGCTGACCGCCAACGCCCGCTACAACGATCCGGCGACGAGCTCCACCGGCGACAAGGGCACCTGGGCAGTGGCGCTCGCCGTCACGCTCCCGCTCTACGACGGAGGCTTTCGCTACGTGGCGCTCAAGGACGCAGACAGCCAGATCCGCGAGGCCAAGGCGCAGACGCGCGGCCAGGCGGCGCGCATCGAGGACGAGCTGCGGCGGGGCCAGCTCGACCTCGACTCGGCGCGGGCGCTGCGCGACGAAGCCGAGCAATCGCTCCTGGTGGCGCGCGAGAACGAGCGGCTCATCCGCGCGCAGTTCGCCGCCGGCACCGCCGCGCAGGTCGAGGTCTCCGACGCGGAGTCGGCGCTCTTCCAGGCTGAATCGAACGCCCTGCAGCAGCGTCTCTCGGTGCAGCTGGGCGCGCTGCGCGTGGCCAAGGCGGTCGGCGCCTTCGACGTGACCAGTGCATCGGAGACTTCCAGGTGATCGCAGACAAGCTCCTCGCCTTTACCCTGCTCGGCGCCGGCTGGGTCCTCTGGCTCCTCCTCGCGCTCTCGGTGCTCTCGGTGGCGGTGATGATCGAGCGCGCCCTCTACTTCGGCCGCCGCCGCATGTCGGGCGCCTTTCCCGAGCTGCTCAAGCGCTGCCAGAGCGGAGATCTGGCCGCCGCCGCCGCGCTGACCACCAGCGATTCGATGGAGGCCGACGTGGTCCGCACCGCCGCCTCGGCCGCGGCGGGCGGCAACGAAGCGGTGGAGAAGGCGGTCCAGTCCACCATCGATCGCCGCCGACTCGAGTACGAGCAGTGGCTCTTCATCCTCGGCACGCTGGGCAACAACGCGCCCTTCATCGGCCTCTTCGGCACCGTGCTCGGCATCATCCGCGCCTTCGCCGACCTGGCCGCCGCCAACAAGGGCGGCGGCGCCAACACCGCCGGCACCGTCATGGGCGGCATCTCCGAGGCGCTGGTGGCCACGGCGGTGGGCCTCTTCGTGGCCATCCCCGCCGTGCTCGCTTTCAACATCTTCCAGCGCCTGCTCAAGCGCGTGATCGGCCGCTCCAACGCGCTGGGCAACGCCATCGCCTCGGGCCTGCACGCCGCGCGCAACGGCCGCGCGCAGGGTCCCTGATGGCGGGGCAAATCGAGCCCGACGACGAGGGCATCACCGGCATCAACGTCACGCCGCTGGTGGACGTGACGCTGGTGCTGCTCATCATCTTCATGGTGACCGCGTCGTACATCGTCAAGGAGACCATCGAGGTGGAGCTGCCCCGCGCCGCGCACGGCGGCGAGACGGTACAGAAGACCTTCGCGGTGCTGGTGACCAAGGAGGGGAAGACCTTTCTGAACGGCGTGCCCATCGACGACGCGGGCCTGGTGGCGGCGGTGGGCGAGGCGAAGCGCAAGGGCGAAGAGGTGCAGGCCATCGTCGGCGGCGACAAGAACGCCACCCACGGAATGGTCACCCACCTGCTCGACGTGCTCAAGGGCGCGGGCGTGATCAAGTTCGCCATCCAGATTGAGAAGCAGCAGTAGGACCATCCCGTGGCCGCGACCTCCAGAGTGCTCTTGCCGGTGGGCGGTTCCTTCGTGCTCCACCTGCTCATCGGCACGCTGATGGCCGGCCTTTCGGCGCGCGCGCGGCCGGTGCAGCAGCAGGCGCTGCAGGTGGCCGTCATCGAGGTGCCGCCTCCGCCGGTCGAGCCGCCGCCGCCATCGCCGCCGCAGCCGCCGCTCAAGGCGCCGCCACGGCTCGCGCGCGCGCCCAAGCCGCCGCCCAATGCTCCGCCCCGTCCGCCGCCGCCGCAGCTGACCGAGGCGCCGCCGCCCCCGACGGTCGAGGCGACGAAGGCCGAGCCCGAGCCCATCGTCGTCACCGGGATCACCTTGGAGAGCACTTCGCAGGGCGGATCGTTCGCGGTGGGCGTGGGCAACACCATGCAGGGCACTCCGGACCATGTGGCGCGCGAGCCCGCGGCGGTGAAGCCGTACAAGGCCGAGACCTACGCTCCCGCCGCGCAAGTGACCGAGCTACCGCGCCCGCTCAACGGCGGGTCCGTCAACCTGCGCAAATATTATCCGCCCGCCGCCTTGAAAGAAGGCTTCGAGGGCGACGTGGTGCTGCGCCTGCTCATCGACGCCGACGGCTCCATCGCCAAGGTAGAGGTGATCAGCGATCCCGGGCAGGGGCTGGGCGCGGCGGCGGCGCGGATGGTGAAGGCCGAATACCGGTTCAGCCCCGCCAAGGTGAATGGCACGGCGGTCGCGACCACGGTGCCCTTCACTGTCCACTTCACGCTCAACTGAGCGCGCGGCGGCAATCGGTGCTTGCCGGATGCGGGAGCGGGGCGCATAGATTTCCTTGCGTAGTCCAACGTATGAGGGGAATTCCTATGAAAATCATTGCCGCAATCATTGCTGGTCTTTCATTGACGACCTTTGGCGCGGAGGCCGCGGACGAGGTCAAGGTGGAGGGTCACCGCAACGCCGACGGCACCGGCCAGGTCAAGACCTCGCGCAAGCACCGGCGCGGCAAGACCACCGACACCACCACCACCAACCACAAGGTCTCGAAGGACGTGGGCGGCGGCAGCACCGAGACCAAGGACTCGATGCGCGATCACGACACCGGCAGCGGCGGGCGCGACACCAAGTCCGAGACCAAGGAGACCATCAAGCGCGACTCGACCGGCAAGGTGATCGAGCACGACACCAAGACCACGCAGGGAAAGTGATCTAAGCAGCTAGCGCGAGGGAGGCGCGGGCGAGGAGCGCCGCGCCGACCACGCCGGCCTGCTCGCCCAGCTCCGGCGCGGTGATCTGCAGCGCCAACCGCGCGGCCTTGGTGGTGTGCGCGTCCACCTGGGCGATGGCGGCGCGCATCATCCGCGGCGAGCCGTTGAGCACGCCGCCGCCCAGGAGCAGCCGCGCCGGGTTGAGCACCGTGATCAGGTTTGCCAGCGCGATGCCGAGCAGGTCGCCCGCTTCTTCGAGGAGGCGGCGCGAGAGTTCGTCGCCCTCGTGCGCGGCCTTCTCCATGGCGGCGGCGGTGACCTTCTCCGGCTCGCCGGCGATCTCGAGCAGCTTGCGGCCGACGTTGGGATGGCGCTGGCCCGCCGCCCGCGCGGCCGCGAGCGCGATGCGCAGGTCGTCGCGCGCCCAGGCCGCGAGGTTGTGCCCGCCGGCATAGGCCTCGAGGCAGCCGCGCTGTCCGCAGCCGCACTGGCGGCCGCCCGGGTGCACCATGACGTGGCCCAATTCGCCGGCGACGTTGGAGGCGCCCTCGTGCAGCTTGCCGCCGAGGATGATGCCGGCGCCGACGCCGCTGCCCACCAGCACCACCAACAGATCGTCGACGCCGCGCCCCGCGCCCGCCGCGCGCTCGCCCCCGGCGGCCACCGAGAGGTCGTTTCCGATCCAGAGCGGCAGCTTGGGCGCGCGCGCCTGCACCAGCTTGAGGAACGGCACCTCGCGCCAGCCGAGGTTGGGCGCGTTCATGACCACGCCCGTGCCCTTCTGAATCCAGCCGGCGACGCCGAGGCCCATGCCCTTCATCTCGGTGAAGGGCATCCCCGCCGCGCCGCACGCCGTCTTGGCGGCGCGCACCACCGCCTCGGCCACTTGCGGCGGCTCGCGCGAGAGGAGGCGGTGCTTCTCCTGACCGAGCACGTGGCCGGCAGCGTCGATGACCGCGGCGCGCACGTTGGTGCCGCCCAGATCGACGCCGACATAGAGCTCTTCGCGCTTGACCATCGCCGCTGCGATCCTAACAGGGTCGCACCCCTGCTAGCGAGTCAGGCGAGTTCGTTGCGGATTTGCTCGACGGTTCCCTCGATGAGGCGCTGGATCTCGTGGAGCTTCTCCTCGCTCTGCGCCTCCCAGCGCAGCACCAGGAGCGGCTGCGTGTTGGAGGCGCGCACCAGGCCCCAGGCGCCGTCGATCTTCACCCGCACGCCGTCCACCTCGATGGTCTCGCCGTGCTTGCGCAGCCGCACCTTGGCCAGCTCGACGGCGCGGAATTTCTTTTCTTCGGGAAAATCGAAGCGGATCTCGGGCGAGGCCCACACCTTGGGGATGCCGTCGAGCATCTGGCTCAGGGGTCGTCCGTCGCGGGCCAGCAGCTCCAGCAGGCGCGCCGCCGAATAGACGCCGTCGTCGAAGCCGTAATAGCGGTGCTTGAAGAAGATGTGGCCGCTCATCTCGCCGGCGAGGAGCGCGTGCTCCTCCTTCATCTTCGCCTTGATGAGCGAGTGCCCCGCCTTCCACATGATGGCGCGCCCGCCGCGCTTCTCGATGTCGTCGTAGAGCGTCTGCGAGCACTTCACCTCGCTGACGATGGCCGCGCCCGGGCGCTGCTCGAGCACGTCGCGGGAGAAGAGGATCATCAGCTGATCGCCCCAGAGGATCTGTCCCTTTTCATCGACGGCGCCGAGGCGATCGGCGTCGCCGTCCCAGGCGATGCCCAGGTCCGCGCCCGTCTCCAGCACCTTGCGCTGCAGATCCTTGAGGTTGTCCTCCACCGTCGGATCGGGGTGGTGGTTGGGGAAGGTGCCGTCCAGCTCGCAGAAGAGCTCGATGACGTGGTGGCCCATGGCCCGCAGCACCCGCGGGCCGACCACGCCGCCGGTGCCGTTGCCGGCATCGCAGACTACTTTGAGGAAGCGGTGGGGAGTGCCCAGCGACTCGACGATGAAGTGGACGTAGGGGATGACCGCGTCGTGCTCGACCTCGAGCGCGGTCTTGCCACCGTTGCGCGCTTCCAGCGTGCGCGCCTTCAGCTCCTGGACTTCGGGGCCGGCCAGCGTGGTCTTGCCGATGCCGATCTTGAAGCCGTTGTACTCGGGCGGATTGTGCGAGCCGGTGATCATGCAGAGCCCGTCCACCGGCAGCGTGTGGGCCGCGAAGTAGGTGACGGGCGTGGGCACCACGCCGATGGCGATGACGTCGATGCCGTGGCTGCGCACGCCCTTCGAGAAGGCGGCCGCCAGGCCGGCGCTGGAGGTGCGGTGGTCGCGGCCGAGGACGATGGCCTGCGCGCCGGAGTTTTTCTCGAGGAGGTACTGCCCGAAGCCGCGGCCGAGCTGCTCGGCGAACTTCGGAGTCAGCTCGGTCTTGACGAGGCCGCGGATGTCGTACTCGCGGAAGACGTGAAGGGGGATGGCCATGGGGCGCGGAATCTACGCGCCGCCAGCGACTGCGACAAGCGCCTCAGAAGGCAAATGACAAAACGGCGCCGGTGATCAACAAGAGGCCGCCGCCGATCAGAGCGGCGGTGGCCAGCTTGCCTTTCGACTGGGCGTCGGAGCGCAGTTTGGAATCGGCGGTGGTGAGCTGGCCGGCAGCGTACCTGCGGTTGAACTGATCGGCCGAGGATTGCGCCGAGCTGTGAAAGAGCAAAGCCGCGCCTTCGGCCAGAGCGCCCGCGCCCAACGCCGCGTAGCCGGCGATACGCAAGGGCGGCGTGCCCTTCTTCTGCGCGGCGGAGGAGGGCAGCGCGACCGCGGCGGGCTCGACGTGCGGCGAGGGCAGCGTGCCCTCGCTGTTGTGCACCGCCGCCGGGTCGCGCTCGGTGCGCATCTTCTGCTCGTTCTCGTCGTCCATGCGCCGCCGCATCTGATCCACCAGCGACTCGACCTCGGCGCGGTTGGGGGCGTCGGCCTTCTGGCTCAGGTATTGGCGATAGTAGAAGTATGCGTCGGAATACTTGCCCAATTGACGATAGCCCTGGGCAATGTTGAAGAGGATGGCCGGCTCCTGCCGCAGCCGGTAGGCCTCGCGGAAGTCTTTGACCGCCTCTTCGAATTCGCCCAGCGAGTAATGGAGCTGGGCGGCCTTGAAATGCTCCCGCGCCTGCGCGCTGTTGTCGGCGGGCGCGGCAGCGAGGAGCAAGGCGATCAATACGGGCATGCATACTCCAGATTGGACGACCGGCAGGCGTCGCGCGCGCGCACCGGCCAGGCGGCTCCGGCGGTCAATCCCGCCGTATCGGTGGCCATCGCCAAGACTTGCCCGCCGCTGATCACATAAAGAATTCCGGATTTGTCCATCACCGCATCGGTTCCGCCGGTCGAAGGCAGGGCAAAGAGCTGCGCTCCCACCGTGCCTCCATTGAAGGCGTTGGCGACCAGCGCCGAGCCGGTGGACAGGTAGACCACGGACGAGCTCCAGTCCACCGCCACGGCGGTGCCCGTGAAAGCGAAGGCCAAGGCGCCAGTCGAGAGATTATAGCCGGCGGTGCTCAGGTAGACGCCTTGGGCCGGCGCGGTAATGAGCGCGGAGCCGCCGCCGGACCAGCTGGTGCTCCACGAGCCCGTAAAGGTGTAGCGCGCCGGACTGCACAGGGCGGAGTCGCTGCCGGCGTTGTCGGCGAGCACCATCGAGGAGCAGGCCGATCCCGGCACGAGGGTGGCGCTCCCGAGGTTGATCTCGTCGATGTTGGTCGGCCCGCCGGCGGCGATGAAGTTGAAGGTGTTGTCGAGCAGGAAGGCGTGGCCGGAGCGGCCGATGGCGAGTTGGTTGATGTAATGCCCGTTCGTGGAGTTCTGTCCGGGGGAGAACCAGAGGCTGCAGGAGCCGGCGCTCATGGTGCCCGCCCAATATCGAGCGTTGCCGCAGTCGTTGCTGGTCACGTTGTTGAAACCATGCTTGAGCAAACCTTGGGTGAAGGCGAGAGTTCCATCGGTTTGCACTGCCAGCGCCGCCGTTCGATAATGCCCCTGCGCGGTGGGGTCGGTGATCGCTCCACCGGGATCGCCGCAGCTCGCGGGCAGGCTGACCGCGACCTCGAACCCGCAGTCGGGTTGCACCCCGACGCCATTTTGCGGCGAAATCGCCGTAATGAGAACCGGCGTATCCGCCGCCGATCCGTAGAAGACGACGGGGTTCGCGGCGGTGCCTCCCACCACTGGCCCCGCGAGGATGCTCCCGCCGTTGGGCGCGTTGCTGGTCCAAAGGGAGGCGCCGTCTGAAAGTCGCAGCCCGGTGACGCTCGACGCCTGGCCCACTGCCAGGGTCGGACCGAGCGCCAGCGAACCGGCGCCGATGTTCGCCGTCCGCCAAAGCCTGCGCGTGGCGTTGACGGTCTTGGTGGAGACGCTGGCCTGGCCGAGGCCGTCCTTGACGGTGACCGAGAGATCCAACGAATTGTCCGCGCCGGCGAAGGCGCCCAAAGCCGAGGTCGAGAGATCTCCGGTCACGGCGACGTTATAGATGCTTGCGCTATTCCCATTGGCGCAGGATTGCTTTGCCCCGGAATCGCTCAAGGAGACGTTGCGGGTGGCGAGCTGGGGCGAGAATCCGAAGGAAGCGACCGCGCCGACTCCGGCGCCGCAATCATAAGCCGTGAAGGTGTAAATGGTGCCGCTGTCCCGCAGGGTGAAATGCGAGCCGTCGTGCCCCCAAAGAGCGCCGGCTGGATAAGGAATGGCAGCGCTATTTGAAATGACGGGGCCAAGGTCGTCGATCTTGCGCGAGCCACCGGCGCTTGCGGTCACCTTGGTGATGCTCTTCGCCACCGCGGAAAAGGCGAGAGCGCCCTCCTGCGCGGCGGGGGCGTCGGTCGTGGGCAGCGGGCAGGACCAGGCGAGCGGGGACGAGGAGGTGCAGATCACGTCGGCCTGGCTGGCGACGGTGAGGAGCACCGAGGCGAAGCCGCTGCGGGGCGCCGCCCCGAAGCTCAGGTTGACGGCCAGGTTGCCCGCCCGCACGTGCCAGGTGGTGTCCGCCGCGACCACCGGTGTGAAAGAGGAAGCGGGGACATCGTCGAATTGGAGCGAAAGCGAAGGCAGGGGATTCGGGTGGTTGCCGGCCAGGTCCTGCGCATCGAAGGAGACCGCGACCGGAGCGCTGGCATTGAGCCCGACCGAGCGCGGGATTGAAAAGCCCCAGCGGCCGGTGAGGGCATTCAAGGTTCCATAGAACGAGGTTCCATTGATGATGGCCGCCGGGCGGTGGGTTCCGGTCATGACGAGGTAGCTGTCGCTGACCACCGCCGAGATGGCGATGGCGCCGGCCGACGGGGCCGCGGTGGGTCCCTGAAACCAGCCTTGATTGGCGGCGTCGGTGCCGTCGAAGGGCGTCTCGATCTTTACGCCATTGAAAATGGGCAGGATGTTGTCGACCTTGAGGTTGAAGCCGGCGTCGGCCTGGTTGCCGACCCTGTCCACGCCCACGACCTGAAAGCCGACTACCGCCTCGGTTGCAGGCAATGCCGATAGATCGACGTGGTAGTTGAATCCGCCGCCGCCGTCGGGAGTGCCGGGGGTGAAGGCGCCGTTGAGGAGCAGCGAGGTGCCGGCGAGACCGGAGCCTGTGCCGTCGCCGACGCCGGCGTTCACGTCGAGAAGGCCGTTGCGCCACACCGTCGAATCCAGCGTCACCAGCGCGATCGCGGGAGGCTGGTCATCGACGGAGAGGGTGGAAGCGTCCGGCCTCAAGGTGGAGTTGCCAGCGAGGTCGGTGGCGCCAAGGCTGACCGGCACGGTCACCGCCGCTCCCGGCGCGCCGACCGCGGAGGCGGGCAGCGTGAAGGTGGCCGTGGTGGGCGTCAGTGCGCCGGAGGCGGTTCCGCCGTCGGGCAGGATCAAGGAAGCCGAGACGACGCCGCTGCGGTCGTCGGTGGCGGCGGCGATGACGGTGATGCCGGCGTCGAGGGCCCACCACTGGCTTGCGTTCCAGCTCGGTGAAATGGAGGGGGCGTTCTGATCGACCAGGATGGTGACCTTGGCCGAGGTGACGTCGGCGAGGCCGGTGCGGTGCATGACGGCGACCAGGTCGGCGCTGCCGCCGAAGGCAGTGGCGTTGAGGGTCAAGGTGCCCGACCAATGGTTCCCCGACGGGGTGGCCACCACCTGCTGGCCCACGGCGGCGCCGGAGGACGCGTTGGTCAGATAGAAGGTGACGTCCTGGATGGCGGCGGCGGAGGCGGTCTGGGCCGAGACGTGAAAGGACCCCTTCTCGACCGCGCCCGCGGTGGGAGCGATGATCTCGATGGAGGCGCCGGCGCCGCCCGCATCTCCATTGCCATTGCCGGTGTCGGCGCCGGGCAGGAGGCAAAGGCCGGCGGCGCTGCACGATTCACCGGGGTGGCAATCAGAATTGCTTGCGCACGTGCCATTGAGCTTTGGCGTGCAGGCGAGCGCGGTGAGGCACAGGGGAATGAACCAGCGCGGCAGAACCAAAGGACCTCACTCGCAGGGGAAGCGGGATCCTGCAGCATGCGAGCGGGTCAGATCCAGTTTTTTCGCTGTGGCTGGAATGGCCGGAGGTCGAGCCGACTGGGCCCGATCTCCAGCTTTCCAATTACTGGCAGTTGAAGGCGGTGTTCGACGAGTTGCAGTTGTCGAAGCCGACGCGGGGCCAGGTGGAGTCGGCGCTCGCAGGGAGCGGCCCGCCGGAGTCGGTGATGATGGCGAAGACCTTGCCGGCGAGTGTGCCAAAGTAGAGCACGCCGTTGGCGTCGATGGTCGGCTCTGTGCCGACGCTGTCGATGAGGGTATCGGTCGGGACACCGCTGATGACTTGAGCGGCGTTGCCTTGAAAAGTGGAGGCCCACGTGCTCACCAAGCTCGGTACGTTGCTCGTGATCTTGATTGGCACCAATTCCTTATTGAGGTCGGCCGCAAAATAAATCGCGCCGTCTGCTCCCAGAGCAGGTGCCGAAGAGCTGCCGATCTTGCTTCCAGCACCTCCGCCGACATTCCAGACGAATGACGTGCTCGGTGTCGTCTTGTCGAAAGCGTGAAAGTGACCTTCGCCACCGGTTGCAGGAGCAAACACGTAATTCTGCCCGACGACAACCGGGGCATTGAGTTGGCCGCCAATGGCAGCAGAGGTACCGGTCGTCCAATTTGCGCTTGCCACGAACGCTGGCGTGAACGAATAGAGGTGCGCCGCGATAGTGTTGGGATCGCCGAAGAAGAGCGCGCTTGCGATTGCCACCGGGCCGAGGATTCCTTGCGGCGCAAACCCCGCCCCCGCGTCGTTGGACGCCACTGAGAACGAGCCAGAGGAGAAAGTTACCGATGAAAGATTGGTCCCGTCGTGGGGGATGTAGACGAGGGATCCGTTAGCGGTTGGCGGGCTGGTAAAGCTCGTCCATACCCCCGCATGGTCGTACGCAACCGGCAGCGAGCAAACACCCCCTGATCCTGTGAATGCCCACAGCTTGTTGTTGGTCGAATCAGAAGCCAGCGCGTATTCCAGTCCTCCGGTACTGATGAGCGTCGGCGCCCCCACTGCTGTGCCGTTCGTGATTCCGATCTTCATGGGGCAGTTGTACGCAGCGGCCACGCTGCTCACACCAACCGTATACGCGAACAGCTTGCTCCCGCTGTCGCCCAACGCATAGAGCGTCTTCGTCGCGGAGCTGTATGCGACGTTATTTGAAATTGCCGTCGCGTCTAGATGCCCCGCCCGCCAAAGGATCGACCCGTCCGGCGAGAACGAAGCGATC
>JANXXR010000196.1 GCA_025350525.1 Deltaproteobacteria bacterium | reverse complement strand
ATGGAAGCGACCGCTCTGCGCGCGGCCGCGGCCGGGGTCGAGCCCGCCTGGATCGAGGCGGTGCGCGAGGCGGGGAGGACGGTGGGCGCGGTGACGATGCATCTGGCGCGGCTGGGCCTTTCGGGGGACAAGGAGGGCATGCTGTTGCATTCGAGCGATTACCTGGAGCTCTTCTCCACCGCCGTGGTCGGGTGGATGTGGCTCGCGCAGGCCGCCGCCGCGCGCGAGGCCCGGCGCGACGAGCCGTTCTACCGGGGCAAGCTTGCGGCGGCGCAGCACTTCATCCGCGGCGAGCTGCCGCGCATCGCCCAGCTGGCCGCGCTCTGCCAGAGCGGCGAGGACTCCTACTCCCGCCTGCAGCCCGAGTGGCTCTGATGACGCTCTTCTCCAAGCGCCTGCCGCACGTGATCACCCGCAAGGATCTGGCCCTCATCGTCGCGCCCACCTACGCCAAGTCGGCGGAGGTGGACTTCGAGGAGGCGCACGAACGGATGGAGCGCGCGGTGGGCACCCAGGCCGTCGTCGATGCGCTCTATGAAGGCCTCTCGCTCGCGCTCTTCGACCGGCAGGGGCCGCGCACCGGCGAGGACGAGCTCATCGACAACCTCTCCGCCGGCGTGCAGAAGCGCAGGTCGCGGGTCAAGGCGACGGAGGTGACGCCGGGGATCTCGGCGGTGATGGTGATGCTCAACCTCGAGCTGGGCTACGCGCCGGAGATGATGCGCGAGACGCTGGCCTCGCCCAAGGGCGTGCAGATGCTGCAGCAGGGCCTGCGCGAATTGGGCAAGAACCTCTTGCAACAGCTGGTGAAGTGACCGACTGGCCGCGCTCCTTCGCGGCCGCTGCCTGCCAGTAGCGCATCCGCACGCCGCCATTGTCTCTTGCGACACACGATTGTCGCGCCGCAACAGACCTTGGTCGCCGGACGATCTGCCGATGCCTCGCGGCGCCGGACACGGCAGATTGCGCGGCCCATGAACCTCCGGCTCCCCATCGCCCTCCTCGCAGCCCTTGCCCTTGCAGCCTGCGGCGGCGCCTCCACCGACGACGGCGGCGGCGCCGCCACCGACGACGGCAGCAGCGGCGATCTCCGCCGCCGCCGCGACGGCGGCGTCCACGACGGAGGGGTCGCGCACGACGGCGGCACCAGCCATGACGGCGGCACCGGACACGACGGCGGCACCCGACACGACGGCGGCACCGGCGCCGACGCGGGTCTCCCCGGCGACGCGGGCACCCCCGGCTCCGACGCCGGCGTCCCCCCAGGAGGAAGCTGCGCCACCGACAACGACTGCCTGGGCGGCGGACTCTGCTCCGCCGGCGCCTGCGTGGCCTCCGCCTGCAACCAGCGCCACGCCGGCGTGACCGGCCTGCGCGCCACCGTCCGCATCAACCAGTACCTGGGCCTCATCCAGGGCCGCAACGGCACGCACGAGCTCGCCAACGGCACGCTGCAGGACGTGCGCTGGATCTTCCAGCCATCGGTCGAGGACACCACCTCGGTCCAGCTGGCCATGAACGTCGCCAGCGCCATCGACTCCCAGGGCTTGCCGCGGGAGATCCCGCTCACCTCGGGCGAGGTGATCGAGGTCGAGGGCGAATACATCCCCGCCGCCACCGCCAACTCGAGCGGCCGCGCCGTCATCCACTTCACCCACGGAGCCTGCGGGTTCGTGGAGATCGCCGACGTCATCTACTAGGACCGATCGCCCCCGAGTCTTGCGCCAGCGCGCGCGCGCTGGTATCCAATTCACTATGCGAGCACGGGCCGTTTTCATCGCCTGGATGCTGGCGGTGCAGACCCTGGCGCCGTCGCTCGCCCTCGCGTCCACTGTCCGCGCTGCCTGCTGCTGCGCCACCGCTGACGAGAAGAAGTGCCACTGTCCCGCCTGCTCGAAGGTCCGCGCCATCGAGGAGGGCCACGGCCTCGTCGGCAGCTGCGGTCATGACGGCGGCAAGGCGGTGCCGACCTCGCTCATCGCCGCCGCTCCCGCTCACGGCCGTGTTCGCGCCGTGCCCGAAGCTGCGCGGCGGGCTCCGCCGTCTCCGCGCGCCGCGCCGCCCTCCCCCGCCGAGGAAGTCCCGACACCTCCACCGCTCGCCTGAGTGAAACCGCCGGCCTGAAGCACGAGCCCCGCCTTTCACCCGTGGAGATTTTCGTGTCGCTCATCTGCCGGCTCGTCGCCGGCTGCATCGCAATCTTCCTCTTCGCCCGGCCCGCGCGCGCCTGCTCGGTGTGCGGCTGCGATCCGGCGGCGCTCACCGTCGGACTCGACCGGCCGTCGAGCGGCTCGCTGCGCGTCGGCCTCGAGGACCGCTACCTCGTCAAGGAGTCGGGCGAAGGTGCCGTCTTCGAAGGCGAGCGCGAGAATCGCCTGGCCCTGCGCGCGCAATATGCTCCGGCGCGGGGCCTGGTCGCGGAGCTCGACCTGCCCTTCTTCCTCTGGCGCGATCACCGCGGCGCAGGCGGCTTCACCGACGACACCGCCCACGGCCTGGGCGACGCGCAGCTCACCGCCCGCTACGAGCTGCTCCGCAAGGGCGGCTTCGTCCCCCGCCACGTGCTCGCCGTCGCGCTGGCACTCAAGCTGCCCACCGGCGCGAACACTCGCCTGGGCGGCGGCGATCCGCATCTCCAGTTGGGCAGTGGCTCGTGGGATCCCTCGGTGGGGCTCTGGTACACCTTCGGCGATCACCCTTGGACCTGGTACGCGGGCGGCGTCGCGCGCTTCAACGGCGAAGGCGGGCGCGGCTTCCACTACGGCAACGCCGTCTTCGGCACCGCCGGCCTGCGCCGCGCCTTCTTCGATGAGCGCCTGGTCCTCTCGCTGGAAGCGCAGGCGCGCTACGCCGGCTACGACACCTCGCGCACCTCCGATCCTGCGGTGCGCGCGGCCGATCCCGACAGCGGCGGCTTCCTCGGCTACGCGACGTCGGGCGCCGCCATCGCGCTGGGCCAGGACCTGCTCCTCCGCCTGCAGCTCCAGCTTCCGCTGGTCGCGGCGCTGCACGGCGCGCAGAGCGAACATCCGGTGGGCTTCGCCGGACTCTCCTGGGACTTCGCGTTATAGAGTGCGCCTTTCTTCACGGAGACTGCCTTGATCCTCGCTCTGCTCCTCGCCTTGGCTCCCGTTTCCCCCGACGTCGGCCGCAGGCTTTTGGGCGGCGCGCTGGCCGACGGCGTCGCCTACGCGCGCCTGGAAGAGCTGACCGACACCATCGGTCCGCGGCTCTCCGGATCGCCGGGCGCCGCCGCCGCCGTGGAGTGGGCGCTGGCGAAGTTCAAGCAGGACGGGCTCGCCGCCCACCTCGAGGCCGTCAAGGTCCCGCACTGGGTCCGCGGCGAGGAGCGCGGCGAGATCCTCCCGCGGCCCGGCGTGGTCGGCCATCCGCTGGCGCTGGCGGCGCTGGGCAACGGCGTGGGCGGCGAGGTCACCGGCGACGTGATCGAGGCCCGCTCCATCCAGGAGATCGCCGCGCTGGGCGAAAAGGCGCGCGGAAAAGTCCTCTTCCTCAACCACACCATGGGCACCAAGGGCGGCTACGGAGACTGGGTCGAGCTGCGCGGCAGAGGCCCCGCCGCCGCGGCCAACGTCGGCGCCGCCGGAGTGCTCTTGCGCTCACTCGCCACCACCTCGCTGCGGTCGCCCCACACCGGCGTCACCCTCACCGGCGACGGGCCCCTCGTCCCTGCCGCAGCCATCTCCACCGAGGACGCTGCGCAGATCCACCGCCTGCTCCAGCGCGGGCCGGTGCGGGTGCACTTCACGCTCGGCTGCCGCATGCTGCCCGACGCCGACTCCGCCAACGTGGTGGGCGAGGTGCGCGGGCGCGAGAAGCCCGACGAGATCGTGCTGCTCGGCGCCCACCTCGACTCGTGGGATCTGGCCGACGGCGCCAACGACGACGGCGCGGGCGTGGTCATGATGATGGAAGCCGGGCGTCTCATCGCCCAGCTCCCGCAGGCGCCGCGGCGCACGGTGCGCATCGTCCTCTTCATGAACGAGGAGAACGGCAGCGCCGGCGGAAAGGGCTACGCGGCCGGGCACGCCGCGGAGCTCGGCAAGCACGTCGCTGCGCTCGAGGCCGACGCGGGCGCGGCGCGGCCCACCGCCATCCAGGTGCACGCGGCCCCGGGCGGAGCGGCCCTCTTGCAGCCGTGGCTTTTGCCGCTCGAGACGCTCGGCCTCTCGGCGAGCGACGGCGACACCGGCGGCGCGGACATCGGGCCGCTGGGGCTCGCGGGCGTGCCCTTCGTCGGCGTCTCGGTGGACGGCACGCACTACTTCGACATCCACCACAGCGCCGCCGACACCTTCGACAAGATCGATCCTGAGGCGCTGGCCAAGAACGCCGCCGCCTGGGCGGTGACGGCGTACGCGCTCGCCGAGATGCCGCAGCCCCTGCCGCGGCCGGCGCCGGAGGAGCCGCACCGGCACGCCCCCGACCTTCCCAAGGCAAAGTGAAAGGCGGTCCCATGAAGACGCTGGGCAGCTACCTGCAGGATCGCTGGGTGACGGGCAAGGAGCCCTTCGCTACGCTGGTGAATCCGTCCACCGAGGAGCCGCTTGCGCAGACCTCGACGGCGGGCCTCGACCTGGGCGCGGCGCTCGATCATGCGCGGGCGCAGGGCGGCCCGGCGCTGCGCGAGCTGACCTTCGCGCAGCGGGGCGAGCTGCTCAAGGCGTGGAGCAAGGCGCTGCACGCCGCCCGCGACGAGCTGATCGCGCTCGCCATGCAGAACGGCGGCAACACCCGCGGCGACGCCAAGTTCGACATCGACGGGGGCATCGCCACGCTCGCGCACTATGCCGACCTGGGCGCGCAGCTGGGCGGGCTGCAGGCGCTGCGCGACGGGGACGCCGTCCAGCTGGGCCGCACCGCCCGCTACGCCGGCATCCACCTCTGGGTTCCGCGCGACGGCGTCGCGGTGCACATCAACGCCTTCAACTTCCCGGCCTGGGGCACGGCGGAGAAGGCGGCCTGCGCCATCCTTGCGGGGATGCCGATCATCTCCAAGCCCGCCACCAGCACGGCGCTGGTCGCTTGGCGGCTCTCGGAGATCGGCGCGCCGCTCTTGCCCCGCGGCGCCTTCCAGTTCCTCTGCGGATCGCCGGGCGACCTGCTCGACCGGCTGGGCCCGCAGGACGTGGTGGCCTTCACCGGCTCGTCGCAGACGGCGGGCAAGCTGCGCGATCAGCTTGGGCGCCGCGGGGCGCGGCTCAACGTCGAGGCCGACTCGCTCAACGCCGCCGTGCTCGGTCCCGACGTCGCGCCCGGCAGCGCCAGCTGGGACCTCTTCGTCTCGGAGGTGGCGCGCGACCTGACCCAGAAGGCGGGCCAGAAGTGCACGGCGGTGCGGCGCATCTTCGTCCCGCCCGATCGCCTCGGCGACGCGCAGGAGGCGCTGGTCGATCGGCTCTCGCAGATCCGCGTCGGCGATCCGTCGCGCCCTGAAGTGACCATGGGCCCGGTCTCGACTTCCGATCAGCTGCGCGACGTCCGCGCCGGCATCCAGAAGCTCGCCACCGAGGCGCAGGCCGTCTTCGGCGGCGACGGGACGGTCCAGGCGCTGGCCCCGGAAGGAAAAGGATACTTCGTATCACCTGTGCTGCTGGTGGCGCGCGATCCCGCGGCGGCCAGGGTCATGCACCAGGACGAAGTCTTCGGGCCGGTGGCGACGCTGGCCGCCTCGTCTTCGCCGGCCGAGCTGGTCCGGCGCGGCGGCGGCGGGCTGGTCTGCTCCGTCTACAGCGACGACCGCGAGTTCCTGCGCAAGTGCGTGCTTGCCATCGCGCCGTACCACGGGCGCATCTACCTCGGCAGCGAGAAAGTAGTGGGGCAGACGATGGGGCCCGGCACCGTGCTCCCGCAGCTGCTGCACGGAGGCCCCGGTCACGCGGGCGGCGGCGAAGAGCTGGGCGGCCTGCGCGGCCTGCAGCTCTACTCGCAGCGGGTGGCGGTGCAAGGCGACCGGGCGCTGCTCGACGCCATCGCGCCGGCAGCGGAGCAGCGCAAGACCTGAGCTACTGCGCCGCCTGCCAGGCCTTGAAGAGCGCGTCGGCCTCGGCCACGAAGCTCTCGTGGCGCGGGCGCCAGTCGAGATCGTTGCGCGCCTTCTCGCTGGAGATGCGCTGGTCGAGCGTGAGCGCCTCGTGGAAAGGGCTGCCGTCGGGCGCCTGCACCGAAACCTTGCCGTCCTTGCCCGCGGCGCGCGAAGCGGCCTCGGCGATCTCGCGCTGCTTGAGCCGCGAGGCATCGCTGGCGTCGAAGACCGACGCCGCCGGCGCGCGCTCGACCAGGCGCACGTAGAGCTCGGCCAGATCGTCCACATGCACCATGGGCCAGTGGTTCTCGCCGTCGCCGATGGTCTGCGCGCCGCCCGCCTTCAAGGCGGTGCCGAAGAACATGCCGGTGAGGCCGCCCTTGCCGCCGTAGACGATGCCGGGCCGCACCACCACCGAGCGGATGCCGTCCTTCGCCATCTCGAGCGAGAGCTGCTCGTGCGCCGGGCGCCAAGCGACCATCTTCGCCGGATGCAGCGGAGTGGTCTCGTCGGCGACGCCTTCGGTCGAGCCATGCACCCAGCAGCCGCTGGTGTAGATGAAAGTCGCGCCCACCTGGCCGCGCAGCAGATCCTTGGCGCTGGTGATGGTCTTCTTGTCCAGCTCGACGCCGTTCGGCGAATAATCCTGCGCGACGTTGACGAACGCCGCCCGTCCCCACGCCGCGCCCGCATAGCCGGCCGGATTGCCGAGCTCGCCCTTCACCAGCTTGATGCCGGCGGCCTTGAGCGCCTGGCCCTTCGCCTCGTCCCGGACAAGCGCCAGCACATCGTGCCCCGCCTTCTTCAAGGCGAGCGCAACCGTAGATCCGATGTACCCGCTGCCGCCGGTCAGAAAGACCTTCATGCACCCTCCGAAAACGCGAACGCTCTGTGTACGCCGTGTGGCGTGAGCCGCCAAGAGCAAACGACAGGCCGGCATCACGCAGGGCCGCTCGCCTGCGTAGCGCACTGCGCACCGCCACCCTGCCTACGCGGCTCCAGCCCTTGAGTGTAGGTGAAAGGAGCACTTGGAACAATTCCAACGGCTTGAATTGTTGATGGATTACCACGTAACGCGCCGCAGCGGCACGCGGCCTCGTGTTTGCTTGATGGCAACAGAGTCACGGAACTCGCACGCGGGAGCAACAGCCTGATGAGCAACGTCGAGCGCCTTCCGATTCGCTCCGAAAAGATCGCGGTCCTGCTCAACGCCAACGCGCGCAGCGTCTCCGACGGCCTCAAGCGCGAGCTGGAAAACTTCGTCCCGCCGGAAGACCTCTACTACTCGCGCTGCTTCGAGGACGCCCGCGGCATCGCGCGCCAGGTGCTCGACCGCGGCTACCGCACGGTGCTGACGGGCGGCGGCGACGGAACCTTCGTCGGCTACGTGAACTGCCTCTTCGAAGAGTCGATGCAGCCACGCTCGATCTCGCGCGGCGCCCTCAAGCTGGCCCCGCTCCCGGCACACGCGGTGCGCTTGCCCCGCGTCGGCGTTCTCAAGCTCGGCACCGGCAACGCCGTGGCCGACTTCACCGGCGCCAGCGGCAACCGCGTCGGCGTGGTCGAGGACATCCTTCGCGCGCGCTCAGGCGAAGTCTCGCGGTCGCGCACGCTGCACCTGCTCTCCCACGAGGGCAAGCGCGCTCCCTTCGCCGGCCTCGGCATCGACGCCGCGGTGCTCAATGACTACGAGAACCTCAAGCGCTCGGTGAAGGGCAGCAAGCTGCAGTTCGTCGGCAGCGGCGGGCTCGGCTACTTCTGCTCGGTGGTCGGCAAGACCATTCCCGCTTACGCCCTCTCGCGCGGCGTGCCCAACGTCGAGGTGATCAACCTGGGCGGGCCGGCGCAGCAGATCGGCCCCGACGGGAGGCCGCTCGGCCGCGATATCTCGCACGGCGAGATCCTCTACAAGGGCCCCTGCAAGATGGCCGCGGCGGGCACCGTTCCCAACTACGGCTTCGGGTTCCAGATCTTCCCCTGGGCGATGCGCGCCCCCGGCCGCTTCCAGCTGCGGCTGACCGCCATCTCGGTGCCCACCATCCTGCGCAACCTGCGCACCCTCTGGCGCGGCGGCACCCCGCCGGGCGGCGTGCTCGATTTCCACTGCGAGAAGGTCCTCATCCGCTTCGACCGCGATATGCCCCTTCAAGTCGGCGGCGACGCCGAGGGCTACCGGCGCGAAGTGGTTTTCGAGATGTCGGAGCGGCCGCTCGAGCTGCTCGACTTCCGCGCCCGCGGCTAAGGCGCGCTCACTGCCTTGGCAGCGAATCCAGGTAGCGATCGATCCGCTCGCGGAAGACGTCGCTGGCATCGACGAACTGCACGCCGACGCCCGCGAGCTTGCTGCTGCCCGGCAGCTGCCGATGCACCACGATGGCCGCGCTGGTCACCGGCATGCCCTTGTCGGGCAGCTGCAGCTCCACCTCCACCACCGCTTCGAGAGGCGGCGGATCGTCGGTGCGAATGAAGATGCCGCCCCGGCTCATGTTGGTGGCGTGCTCCTGCACGAAATCGTGCGAGGTGCGGAAGCGCACCGCCAGCTTGACGGGAATGCGCTCGCAGGCGCGGTGCTGCTTGGTGCGCAGGTCGTGATCGGAGAGCAGGTTCGAGATGCGCATCCGCGCCTGCGGATCGACGACGATGAAGTCGGCCCAGAAGCCCGCGTCGGCAGGAGTCCCCGACCGCGCAGCGGAGACACGGCCGATGGCCACTTCGGGAACCTCGAGGTTGGGGAGATAGAGCGCCATCGAGACCCGCGCGCCGATCTGCGGCGGGGCCAGCGACCGCACCGCGATGCCGAGCGGGCTCAGCTCGCGCGAGGTGGTCTGGACTGCGACGCCTTCAGAAACGTAGCGCACGGGGAAGACGTAACTTACCGACGGCATCCAACCTCCAGAGGGGGGGTCCCCCTCGGGAGCTGCTTCAAGGGCCGTGCCGCGGCGCGCCCGCCGGAATTCAGGCGCTTGCGGCCCCGGTCGAGTTTTCGGACGGCCAGAGATCGGGCCTCTGGCCCGAAAGCTGGCCTTGGCGTCAGAGCACGTTGGAGGCGAGCTCTGCCAGGGCGCTGCGCTCGCCGCGGGTCAGCGTGATGTGTCCGGCGAGCTTCTCGTTCTTGAATTTGTTGACCACGTGCACGAGGCCGTTGGAGGTCGCGTCCACGTAGGGGTTGTCGATCTGGTACGGGTCGCCGGTGAGGACGATCTTGGTGTTGTCGCCCACGCGCGTGATGATGGTCTTCACCTCGTGCGGCGTCAGGTTCTGCGCCTCGTCGACGATGATGTACTGGTTGGGAATGCTGCGCCCGCGGATGTACGTGAGCGGCTCGATGGCGATCAGCCCCAGATCGACCAGCTCCTTGTAGCTGCGCCCCGCCTTCTTGTCGGCGCGCGACAGCCCCATGAGGAACTCGACGTTGTCGTAGATGGGCTGCATCCAGGGATTGAGCTTCTCCTCGACGGTGCCGGGGAGAAAGCCGATGTCCTTGCCGAGCGGGAAGACCGGTCGGGAGACCAGCATCTTCTGGTAGACCTGCTCCTCCATCGTCTTCTGCAGACCGGCGGCGATGGCCAGGAGCGTCTTGCCGGTGCCCGCCTTGCCGACGATGGTGACCAGCTTGATCTCGTCGTTGATGAGCAGGTCGAGCGCGAAGCTCTGCTCCTTGTTGCGCGGCCGCAGGCCCCAGGCGCCCTCCTTCAGGCTCTTGAGCAGCGGGACGAAGCGACCCTTGACCGCGTTGTACTTGCTGAGCGCGGTGTGGTTGGGGGCCTCGCGATCTTTCAGCAGCGCGAACTCGTTGGGGTAGACGCCCTCCATCCCCTCGGGCAGCGGCAATTCGCCGTGTGCGTAGAAGGCGTCGATGTCGGCCTTGGCCACCGGCAGCTCGCGAACGCCCATGTAAACCTCGGGGTTCTCGATCTTGTCGTTCTCGTAATCCTCGGTGAGGATCCCGAGCGCGTCGGCCCGGATGCGCAGGTTGATGTCCTTGGTGACGAAGACGCAGCGCAGGTTGGGCTCGCGCTCCTTGACGTCGTGGGCGAGCGCGAGGATGCGGTTGTCGGCCTCGTGCTGGTTCATCAGCTCGCGGGGCAGCGTCTTCTGCGTGAACATCACCCGCAGCATGCCGCCGTTCTCGAGCGGGACGCCCTCGGTCAAAGAGCCGTTCTCCTCGCGGAAGGCGTCGAGATCGCGCGACACCTGGCGGGCGTTGCGCCCCAGCTCCGAGAGATCGCGCTTGAACTTGTCGATCTCTTCGACGACGTAGATGGGGACGATGACGTTGTTGTCTTTGAACTGGAAGAGCGCGCGCGGGTCGTGGAGCAGGACGTTGGTGTCGAGGACGTAGTTCTTGCGCAACCTGGGCTCCCGGGAAGGATCGAGCGTAGATCGGGCGGGAGCCGCGGCCAAGGCAAAAAGAGGCCAAAGCGCACCGCGAAGGCGCAAAGGTTGGATCGGAGGCAGGCTACGCGCTGGCTGGGATTGGCGCGGCCGCCTCGGGCCCACCCCCTCCGTGCCTTTGCGCCTTCGCGGTGCGCTTTTGCTTTTTTTCAGGCAGCCGCGCGGGAACGGGAGGCTTCGACGCGGTTGCGGCCAGACTGCTTGGCCCGGTAGAGGGCCTTGTCGGCGCTTGCCAGGAGCGCCTCGGGATCTGCGCCGGCGCCGGGCCAGGTGGCCACTCCGATGGAGAGGGTGACCTGGAGCGCTCCCTGCTCGGTCGGGTGCTGGGCGGCGGCCACCGCGGCGCGGATGCGCTCGGCGATGATGAGCGCGCCGCGGGCGTCGGTTTCGGGCAGCACCAGCGCCATCTCCTCGCCGCCGTAGCGGGCCACCAGGTCGGTCTCGCGCGCCTGGACCTGCGCCAGCCGGGCGACGCCCTGGAGCACCGCATCGCCGGCGGGATGGCCGTAGGTGTCGTTGACCTTCTTGAAGTGATCGACGTCGAGCAGCAAGAGCGAGAGCGGACGCCGGTAGCGCTGGGCCTCGCGCAGCCGCGCCTGGAGCTGGCTGTCGAAGGTCCGCCGGTTGAGCAGGCCGGTGAGCCCGTCCACGGTGGCCAGCCGCTCCATCTGCTCGTAGAGGCGGGTGCGCACCAGCGCCTCGGCCGCCTGCAGCGCCAGCATGGAGAGCTCGCGCTGCGCAGCTTCGGGTAGCGCGTCGGCTTTTTGGGCGCCGCACACGAGCGTGCCCACGGTGACCTCGCCAGCGCGCAGCGGGAAGATCTTGAGCGCCTGCAGCCCGCGCACCACGGTGCCGTTGTCGAAGATGACCACGCGGTCCATGGCAGAGAGCGCGCGGCCCGGCAGCGGCGCGCCCAGCTTGACGACGTTGCTCACCAGGCCGGCGTTGTCGGCGAACGACAGATCCTTGAGCGCGCCCGAGGAAGGGCCCAGCGCCGCGAGGATGCGGTGGCGCCGGCCGTCGAGGAGCGTGACGGCGCAAAGGTCGAGAGCCGGGCACATCCGCCGTGCCTGCAGCACCGCCGACTCCGCCGCCTGCAGCGGCGTGGTGGTGCGGTTCAGCTCCTCGAGCGCGTCGAAGAAGCGCGCCTTCTCTTCCTTCTCGCGCCGCACGGCGGAGAGCAGGCGCTCCGCCTCGATGGCGCGGGTCACCTCGGCCGAGAGCGCCTCCAGCACGCGCTGGTCGCTCTCGGAGAAGGCCTCGGCACGGTCGGCCACCAGCGCTCCGAGCAGGGTCCCCGAGCGCTCAGTGAGCGGCACGCCGCAGAAGGCGGCCACCTCCGGCCGGCCCTGGTAGTAGCTGAGCGAGTCGCGCGCGCCGTCGAGCCGAACCGACCCCGCCGAAGAGAGCACCGCACCCAGCGCGCCTTCGCGGGTGGAGAGCGGGCCGCGGAAGAGCGCGTCGCTTTCGGAGGCGCACTCGCGCAGGCGGACGCTCTCGCCGTCGGGAGCGAGCAGGAAGATGGCCACCGCGTGCGGGTGCAGCGCGGCCTCGGCCACCGAGAGCGCGCCGCGCAGCACGTCCTCGATCTCGGCGACTCCGGCCAGCAGCTGGCGGCCGGAGGTGTCGCCGTCCGTGCCAGCCGTGGCGACGAGGCGCAGCTCGCGGGCCCGCTCCTCGACGTCGGCGACGCGGCGGCGCACGGCGGTGGTCTCGGCCCGCTGCGCGAGGAGGAGGCGGGCCGAGAGCAGCGCATGGTAGAGGGCGGCGAAGAGCACGGTGAAGCCCGCGTGCGAGAGCAAGAGCGGCCACTGCGCCTGCAGCACAGGCGCGAAGATGGCCAGGTCGAGCCCGATGAGCGCGGCGACGAGCGGCAGCGAGACCCGCAGCGGCAGCGCCAGAAGATATCCCGCGCCCAAGAGGTACATGAGCGGATAGAGCGGGCTCCACAAGCCGCCGGTCGCCTGGGTCAGCGCCAGCGCGCTCACCGCGGCGAGCAGCGATCCTTCGACGGCGTGGTGCAGCGGGGTGGTCTGGGAGAGGCCCCAGCGCAGCAGCGCGCCGAGCCCGATGACGATGAGCAGCAGCCAGGGCCAGACGCGCGGGGCCGCGAAGGCCCCGGTGACCAGCAGGACGCCCGCGCCGGCGAGGAGCAGCGGCAGCGCGCCCGCCTGAGCCCAACCCTTCGCTCTCTGGATGGGCGGCGGCATCTAGGGTTCACTCGAACTTGAAGAGCACTTCGTCCTGCCGCACGAACCCCAGCTGCTGGCGCGCCTCCTTCTCCAGCGCGGCGGGGCTCACCGGCGCCGAGAGCTCCTTGACCGCCTTCGACAACCGCGCGTTCTCATCGCGCAGGTCGCGGTTCTTCTGCTCCTGGCGCTCGATGTCGGAGCGCAGGCGCTCCAGCCGCCGCAGGCCCTTGGGGTCGGCCAGCGAGACCGTGGTCATGGTCACCGAGGCGAGCAGCGCGCCCAGCACCAGCCGCTGCTGGGCCGAGAAGGCCGACAGCGTCGATTTCACCCGCTCGAGCATGCCCGCCGACGCTACACCGCCGCCGCCGTCCCGCAAGAAATCTACCGTGATTCGAAGGCGTGCTCGAGCTCTTCCATGAGCATCTCGTAGACGCGGTTGGAGATCTGCTCGATGAACTCCTCGCCGTCGGGCAGCGTGTCCTTGCCGCCCACCTCGTGGCCCTTGCTGCGGTTGCGCTTGGCGGTGTGGACGCCGCTGGCGCTGCCGAGGCCCTCGCCGTCGCCCAGCCGGAAGTCCGGCGCAGGCTGGCTGAGGTTGAGCGTCTCCATCTGCGGGTTGCCGTACCCGGGCTTGCCGTACCCGGGCTTGCCGTACCCGAAAGTGTGCTCGGAGTGCAGCGCCTCGCTCTCGGCGGTGCGCACGTCGAGGTTGGGCCGGCCCTTCTGCATCACGTGCGTCAGCTCGTGCGCGAGCAGCCGCTGGCCTTCGGTGGTGCTCGGGTTGAAGCGGCCCGGCGCGAAGAAGATGTGGTCCTTCACCGTCACGGCTTCGGCGGCGAAACGGTTGGTGACCTGCGCCGCGCCCGGGCCGGTGTGGATGCGGACCCCGGCGAAGTCGCCGCCGAGGAACCCCTCCATCCGCGAGATGGTCATGAGGTCGAGGCGGCGCGGCTCGTCGAACTGGGAGCCGAGCCGCATCTTCTCCGGCACCAGCCGGCCGTCGATGCCGTCGCCGTTCTTCGCGGACTTGAAGAGGTTGAGCAGCGAGCCGAAGCGCCCGTGCTCCGCCTGGTCGAAGACGCCGCCGGCCTTCTGGGCGACGCCGTCCACCTGGCCGGCCATCTTCTTGCCCTTGCCCATCCACTTGTCGGCGGTCTTGAGGCCGCCGTGGAGGAGCTTCGACTCCTTGTCGACCCAGCCGGCCGCGCCGCCGATCTTGCCGGCGAAGCCCGCCAGCTTGCCGAGGCCCATCTTGCCGAGGAAGCCTTCGGCCTTGCCGGCGATGCCCTGGACTTTCTCCGCCGCCTTCTCGATGGCGGAGAGCCCGTGCATGCCCATCTCGGCGAAGTGCATGCCCTTGCCGAGGAGCGAGGCGCCCTGCTCGGCCCAGCCGGCGATCCGGTCGGAGAACTGGTGGAGGTGCTCGAAGAGGCCGTGGAAGAAGCCGCTGATCCGCTTCGGCATCATCTGTTTCAGCTTGCCGAGGATGCCGCCGCCGCCCTTCCCCCTGCGGCGGTGGTGCGGTCCCGCCGGCCCGTGCTCTTCGCCGTCGGGGACCCAGCCCATGCTGTGACCGCCTAGGGTCAGGTGTCCGTGCGGGCCGACCACTCCGCCGCTGCCGCCATGCACCGTTTGGCTGCCTCCGCCGCCCGCGTGGTGCTGCACGACCGCGCCCTCGGCGGGGATGAAAGCGCCGAAGACTTCGGAGAAGAGCTTGATGCCTTCGCCCGAGCCGATCCAGGTGTCCGCTGCCGCCGAATCGACATCCTGTCCGTCGTGCACGTCCATGTCGCCGCGCGCGCCGCCGCGGTCGACGTTGATGCGCCCGTCCTCGCCGTTGAGGATGTCGCCGATGGGGTCGTGTCCGGGGTGCCGGCGGTGGTGCGGCTTCTTGCGCGGCTTGTGCTGCGGCCGGGGCGCGCCGCCCGGGATGCCCAGATCCTTGTCGCCCCGCGACGTGTTCCCCTTGTCGCCGTGCGCGCCCAGCTGCCGCTCGATCTCTTGCAGCTTTGCCGAAAGCCCCTCGATCACCTGCGCCGCCGCCGCGTCGCCCTTGTGGGCCGACCGCGCCTTGCTCACCCGCGCGCGCAGGCCCGCCGCTTCCTTCTTCAACTCGCCCGCGGGTCCCTTCATGGGCGTGTCGGCGTGCTTGAGCTGGCCGAGCGCGTCCACCTTCACTTGCAGGCTGCCCAAGTCCGTCGAGAGCGCGAGCAGGTCGGGATACTTCTTGCTGTCCACGCCCTCGAGCTCAGTGGTCTGGCCGCCGAGGCCGTGCAGCCCCTTGACGAAGGTGAAGAGGTGCTTGCGGATCTCGAGGTAGTGCTTGCTGGCCGACTGCGCCTGCTTGTGCAGCGCCGGGTACTTCGCGGAAGTCGAGACCGCGCGGGTGACCTCGAAGCGGGTCTGCTCGCTGGTCATGCTCACCGCCTGCACGCGGTCGCCGGCCTCCTTGGTCTTGCCGGAGGACATCAGCTTCTCGATGTCGCGGATGGCCGCGGTGACCGCCTTGCCGAAGCCGGTCACCCACTGCATCGCGCCCTGCACCACCTGGGCGATGTCCGCCTCGGAGAATCCGGCGCCACCGCCCTGCTTCGGCGCGGGCCGCAGCCCCGGGCCGTGATGCTTGCGGTGGTGGTGATGCGGGCGGTGCCCCGGCGTCGGGCCGTCGTGCGGCGAGATCTTGCCGCCGATCTCGCCTATCAGGTGCTTGCCCTCGCCGAAAAGTCCCTTGGCCTCGCCCCACAGGCCCTTGCCCTCGCCCCAGAGGTGCTTGCCCTCCTCGACCAGGTTCTTGCCCTCGCCGAACATCTTCTTGCCGTCGGCGTGGATCCGCTTGCCGTCCTTGAAGAGGTGCTTGCCGTCCTGGATGAGGTGCTTGCCGTCGGCCAGCGCGCCCTTCCAGTCGTGCGACTTGATGTGGCCCCACAGGCTGCCCACGTCCTTCGCACCATGCTTCAGATCCTTGAAGCCGTGCTGCACGTCGTGCACCGACTTCTTGCCGTCCTTTGCGAACGACTTGCCCTCCTTCCAGATTCTCTCGGCGTCGTGGAAGGCGTGCTCGCCGTCGTGCACCAGCTTCTTGCCATCGTGGACGAACTTCTTGCCGTCCTTGATGAGGTGCTTGCCGTCGTGGATGAAGTGCTTGCCCTCGACGATGACGTGCTCGAGCCCGTTGGGCAGCCCGCCGTGGGCGCTTCGCTTGTGGTGGTCGTGCGCGGTGGCGTGCCGGACCAGCTCGGCGCCGTGGGTGCCGCCGTGCTCGTGCTCGGCGTTCGCCTTCTTCTTGCCGTGGATTTTTTCGAGCTTGCCCTCGTGGTGGCCGGCGGCGATCTTGAGGCCCTGCTCGAAGAGCTCGCGGCCCTTGTGCAGGCCCTTCTTGCCCTGGCCGGCGACGTGGAGCGCGTCGTGCAACTTTTCGTGGCCCTTGCCGGCCGCCCCCGACACTTGCTGCGCGAAGTGGCCCAGCTCCGAATCTTCGCCCAGCGCCTTGGAGAGCTGGTCGGCGACACCGGCGATCTTCGCCAGCCCGCCGTCCACCTTCCTGCCGATGCGGAGGCCCTGGCCGAGCGCGTGCTCCATCTTGCCCAGCGAGGCATCGACCTTCTTGCCGGCCTTGGCCGCCTTCCGCCGATACTTCTCGATGGCCTTGAGGCCACCCTCGGCCGACTTGAGGTGCTCGCCCGGCTTCTTCTTGCCGTGGTCGTCGCTCTGCTTCGACGCCGTCTTGCCGGGCGCGGACTTCTTTCCTTCGCCCTTGAGCGCCGCTTCGAGCTTCTGGATGCTCTCGTCGATGAGCCGGTCCTGCTCGCCGCCGCCGGTGAGGAACCTGGCCGCCGCTTTGTCGCCCTTGTACTTGCTCTTCAGCCGCCCGAGGTCCGCCTTGGCCTTCTTCGCTTCGTCGAGCAGCTTTTTGACGTGCGCCGCCGCGTCGTGATCGTGCAGCGCCTCGCCGAAGGCCTGCACCTTGGTGCGGACCGCGTAGATGCCCTTGGTGTTCTCGAAGATGTCGGGATGCGTCTGCTCGCTGATCCCGAATCCGGAGATGGCCACCTGCCCGCCCAGCCCCTTGGTGTCGGCGATGGCGGCGTGGAGCTGCGCCCGGGTCTTCTTGTGCCACTCCTCGTAGAAGGCGATCTCCTTGCCGTACTTGTCGTTGCCCTTCGCGAGCGTCCTTGCCTCGCCGATGGCCTTGGAGATCTCGTCGCACTCCGAGCCGAGCCCCATCAGCTCGATGCTGGCGGCGTTGCCCTGCCCCTTGCCGAGCATCTGCTGGATCTTGCGCTGCACCTGCGCGTGCCGGGTCTCGAATTTCTGCACCGTCCCCGAGAGGTAGCCGATCTTGTCCCAGGCGTGCTGCAGCCGCCTGGACTTCTGCTCCTCGGTCTCGCTCGCGTGCGCTGGTCCTGGGACTCCCGGCGCCTTCCCGCCGTGCGGCCTGGTCTCGTGCGGCGACTTGCCGTGCTGCGGAGTTCCGTCGTGTCCGCCCTCGCCGGCCTTGCGCTTGCCGCCCTGGAGATGGGTGGCGCGTTGCAGCGGCGAGCCGTCGTCGACGCCGGGGATCTTGCCGGTGAGGTCGTGCGCCTTGCCGACGCCCTTGTTGAACTCCTCGGCCAAGCCGATGCCTTGCTCGAGGTAGCCGTGGGCTTGATCGGCCTTGCTCGAGACTTCGAGCAGATACTTCCCCAGCTCACTGTCGTCGCCGAGGATTCCGGCGCCGGCCCTGGCCAGCTCGGCAGCCTGTTCGAGGCCGGCTTGAACCTTCTGCGCGCCGTCGAGGCCTCTCACGACGACGTCCTGCACCTTGCCCAGCCCGCCATGGACTCCCTGGGCGACGCGCTGGCCCGTCTTGATGAGGCCTCGGCCCTTGGCCAGCGCCTGCTCCAGCTTGGTGTGCGGCTTGTTGCCGCCCATGGTCCCGCCCGCGTGCCGGATCTTGCGGCTCGACGCCGAATGATCCGCGGCGGTGCCGCCGGCCCGCCGCCGCGGCGAAGGAGCTTCGCCGTGCGCGCCGCGCGTCCGCTTGCCGGTCGCCGCGGCCAGGTGCAGCTCCGGATGCTTCCGCTTGTGGTCGTCGAGCTTGAGGCGAGCCACGTGCTCGAGGCCGCCCTTCTTGCCCGCTGCCAGATCCTTGCGGGCCATCATCTTCTCGTAGGCCTTGGACGGATGCTTCACGCCCACCGATCCCAGCCCCTTGTCGAGATAGCCGCGGTACTTCGTCAACTGATCCGAAGCCGTGTGCCCGTACTCCAGCGCCTTGGAGAGCTTCTCGTCGCCCTTGCCCGCGCAGTCGCCGACGTTGCCGACGAAGTGTCCGGCGGGGTTGTCGCCAAGGATGCTCACGAGGCCCGGCGCGAGGTCGTGCACCTGCGTGAGCACGCCGTGGACCTTGTCGCCGGCGCCCACCACCTTGTCGAGCACGCCCTGCACCTTGGCCGCCTTGCCGCTCACCCAGATACCGCCCTTGACTGCCTTGCCGCCGGCGCGCTCGAGGCCGCCCACCATCCGCGCCGTCTTCGGGTTGGCCATGGCCTTCTCGAGCCCGCGCAGGGGGCCCGCGAACTTGCTGCCCTCCATGAACGCCTTCTCGGCCTTGGAGAGGTTCTTGCCCTTGAGCAGCTTCTCGGCGGCGGTGACGCCCTTGAGCCTCGAGAGCGCCTTGAAGGCGCCGGGATCGAACGAGTCCACCGCGCCGCCGGCCGCGCCCTTGAGCGCGTCTTTCAGGCTGCCGCCCTGCGCCAGCGTGGTGATGCCCCCGGTGAGCGCGCCGATGCCCATCTTGGCGAGCGGGCCCATCTTGAGGAACGGCAGCGCGCCGGTGAGCGCCCCGCCCGCGGTGCCGGCGAGGATGCCCTTCCAGTCCTTGCCTTCGCTGATGGCCTGGATGGCGCCGATGCCGCCGCCGATGATGGCCTTCACGATGATGCCGCCGGGGATGAAGCTCGCCGCCAGCGAGAGGCCGGTGACGAGCAGCTGTCCGGCGGGGCTCTGCAGGAAGCCCGCGGTGGCCTTGTAGGCGCTCTTCACTCCAGCGAAGGCCTGGCCGGCCAGGCTCTTGGTCTTGTTCCAGACCTTGCTGAGCCCGCCGCCCGCGGCCCACTTGCCCGCCTTGATGGCGAGGCCGAGCGGCGTGTACCCGGCCGCCTTCTTCATGAAGCTGACGCCGGCGCGCAGGCCGGTGCCGAGGGCGCCGACCACGCCGGTCTTCTTCGCCCACTCGAGCCCGGAGTGGACCTTGTCGCCCAGCCAGTGCGAGGCGCCCGAGGCCCTTTGCTTGGCCCAGTCGATGGTGCCGCCGGCCAGCTGCCTGGCACGATCGTAGGTGGCGCCGGCCTTGCGCTGCACCCAGCTCGCGCCTTCGCTGAGCGCGTTGAAGCCGCCGCGGGCGACGTTTCCGAGCGCCTGCCCGCCCTGCTTGATGTGTCCCCAGGCGCTCTGGCCGAACTGCTTCATGCCGCCCCAGGCGTCCTGCCTGGACTTCCTGGCGGCGTCCCAGAGGGCGTGTCCTCTGCTGGAGATCGACGAGCGCATCGAGTGGAAGGCGTTGCTGCCGGAGCGGTACGCCCCGCGCGCGAAGTCCGACGCCCTTTCGTAGGCGCGGCCGACCCTGCTGCCGATAGCGACTGCGCGCTCGGCGACGGCGGAGGCCGCGCCCCCGATTCCCTTCGCCACCGCGCGGGCGGAGCTGCCGACCGCGCCCCTGAAGGAGCCCCACAGGTTTCGGCTCGCGTCCATTCCGCGGTTGGCGAAGCTGCTCATGCCCGCGCCCACCGTCTTGCCGACGGCGCCGGCGAAGCTGCTGACCGCGCTGGTGGCGTTGTTCACCGTGTTGGTGACGGAGCCGATGGCGCTCGAGACGTGGCTCGAGACGAAGTGGCCGATGCTGCCGAGGCCCCACTTGTGCGGCTGGTGGCCGCCCTTGACGAGGTTGTTGAAGGTGGACACGGCGTTGAAGACGTTGCTGTGGCCGCGGGCGGCGAGGAAGTGTTGGGCCATCTGGCCGACCGGAAGGCCGTGCCCGCGCTGGGCCGTCTCGCAGAGGCTGCGCAGCGCACCGCCCGGCGCCAGGTGCGAAGCAAACGTGCGCCCCTTGGGGTGCTCCTTGAAGACCTCGAGCAGCGCCGCCGCCGTGATCTGCGACGCCACCGGGCCGCGCCTGCCGGAGTGCCGGGTGGCCATCTGCTTCTGCTTCGCCTCGGCCTTCCTGGCGAGGTCGTGCAGCGGGGTCCCCTTGGGCGACCTGTGCAGCGTGGCGAGGAGCTTGCCGACCTCGTGCGGCTGGGTGCGCCGGGCCTGGTGCTCGAGCTGCTTCTCCAGCACCTTGCCCAGCCCGCCGCCCACTCCCGAGAGGCTGCCGAGAGCGCCCGGCCGGTGCCCGCCGCCGAAGCCGCCCAGGTGCGCGCCGCCCAGCGCCTGGAAGGCGCCGGTGATCGACCCCGAGCCGAGGCCGTGCTTGCGGTGCTGCTGGTTCTTGCCGAGGAGCGCGCCCAGCGCCGTCTTCTCCAGCTTGCCCAGCTCGGAGGCGAGCTGCGCGTGCGAGGCGTTCTTGAGCAGCTTGTCGATGCCGGGATGCTGCCTGCGCAGCGTGGCCAGCTGCTTCTCGCCGAGGATCTGCGACGACGGCATCTGCTGCAGCGCGCCCCGGTGATGGAGGGCCTCGGCGCCGGACTTGCGGCGCGACTCCGCCCCGATTTTGTTGAGCTGGCCGCGGCGCTCGTCGATCAGCCGGCGGAACTCGCTCAGGTGCGGCGCGCCGCCCTTGCCCGCCGCGATGCCGCCCATGCGCTGGAGGATGGCGCTGATCTCCTGCGCTCCGGAGGCGACCTCATGGCCGGCCTTGCCCCGCAGGCGCGAGAGGATGGCGTCCATGCGCGCGAGGTGGCTGCGCAGCTCGCCGCCGACGGAGTCGGTGAGGGTGCGGTGGGTCGCCGTCGCGAGATGCGAGAGCGTCTGCTCGAGGCGGCCCGCCACCGAGTCGCGGTGGTGGTGGTCGCGGTCGAGGTGCTGCAAGAGCCGCTGGGTATGGGCCGGCGCGCCCTTGACCGCATGCGCGCTCTGGAGGATGCCGCCCAGCGCGTGGTTGACCCGCGCCACGTGGTGCTCGGCGGAGGGCCCTTTGACCTGCCCTCCCGCGAGCCGCGGGGGCAGCTTGTTCTGCGGCGCCCGGCTCTGCGCGCGGCGGAAGATTTTGTCGGCGGCGTCCTCGAGCAGATCGGCGATGGCCGACTCGAGCTGCTTGCCGATGACGGAGAGCTTGCCGGCGACCTGCCTGCCGCCCGCGCGAGCCGCGCTCTTGGCGGCGTCGAGAGCGCTCTTGGGCGAGACGGTGCCGAGGCGCCCGCCGCTGGAGATGAGGAGCAGCGAGAGCTTGCCCTTGAGGGGCGCGCCGGCCACCGCCGAGAAGAGCTGCACCGACGGCATGACGTCGAGCCGCGTGGCGCAGCCGAGCTGGATGCTGGTGGTGCCCTGGATGGAGAGCGCCTCGGGCAGGTTGTCGGCGCGGAAGAAGAGCGACGCCGACTGCCCGCCGCGGCCGATGCCGTCGACGCCGGTGGGGTAGCCCGCCGCCCGCTCGATGCGCTCGAGCGAGATGCGCGCCGGGCCTGACGCCCGCTGCACCGCCGCATGAGGCGCCGGCTGCTGCGCGCGGGTCAGCGAGGGCGGACGGAACGCGGGCTTGATGAGCGTGGGCGGCCGGTTCGACGGCGTGTGCAGATGCGCCTGTCCGGGAAGTCCCGGGTTCACCCGCCCCGGCTTCGCGGCGACGGGCTGCGCCTTGCCGTAGCCGACCATGCCGGGCTTGAGCGCCACCGGCTGCTTGCGCGCCTGCTCGTGCGCCTTCTTGTCGTCGGCCTTCTTCTTCTCGCCGGCCTTCTTGTCCTGCGGCTTGTTCTTCTCCTCGAGCTTCTTGCGCTCGGCGGGCGGCTTCGCGCTGGTGGTCGAAGGCCTGGTCAGCAAGGGCTTCGCGGGCGGCGGCGGCAGCGAGTGCAAGCCGGGCTTGGGGGTTGAGTGCTGCGCGGTCTTGTCCGCCGCCTTCGGATCCGGAAGGCGCACCAGCACCGGACCCTTGCGCGCGGCTGAGCCGAGGGCAGCCAGGTTGGGCAGCGGCGCCTTCTTCTCCTGGTGCTCCTTGACCTGCGCCGCCTGCGCCTTCTGCCGCTCGGCCTGCTGGTGGTTGCGCTCGGCCTCCAAGTACTGCTGCCGCAGCCGCTCGTACCTGGCCCGCGCGTTGTCGCGCTGGTCCTGCAGCCCGCGCACCTTGGCGTGCTTCTCGGGCAGCATGCCCGCGGTCCTGCGGGCCGAGGAGAGGACCGAAGTGGTCTGGTCGACGCGAGACTTGCGGCTCTCCAGCAGACGGACGAGGGGATCGCGGTGCTTTCCGGAGAGCTGCGCGAACTCGAGGCCGAGCGCCTTCCAGTGCCCCACGCAGCCTTCGAGATCGTTCTCGACGTCGAAGCGCTTCGAGCGGTCCTTCAGCTCCTTCAGCCGGTCGCGGACGCGGTCGACCTGGTCCTTGGGAGTGCCGTCGCGCAAGAGGTCGGTGCGGACCCGCTCGACGGCGCCCTGGATGGCGTCGGCAGCGTCGTGCCAGTGCCGGAGCTCGGCAGCGAGGCCGTCGCCCTTCTGCTCCTCGGTCACGCGCTTGTCGAGCTGCGAGGCGTCTGCGGACGCCTGCATCATCAAGCGGTGGAGGTGCTCGACCTCGTGACGGCTGGGCGCGCTCGCCAAATGCTGCTCCTGAGTCAGGCTACGGGCCGGAACAGCTTACCCGAAGTCTGGGCAGGCCTACAAGGGGTCAATCGCTTGCAGGCTCCGCGGTACGCGATTTTCCACCGGAATTGGGGCTCAACGCAAGGGCGCTGGCGCCGCCGCCTGTGCATCTCCGGACAAGTACTGGAGAATCTGCGCCCGCTCCTCTGCGGCCAGCGTCACTTTCTTGAGCGCCTCCATCTTGTCGAGGGTCTGCGACCACTGCGCAGGCGTCTGCTCCGCCGGTTCGTAGACGCGGTGGCAGGAGGTGCACTTGGCCCGGTAGGTCCGCTCGCCGTCGGACATGCCCGCCCGCGGCCGCCCCGAAGAGCAGGCCGCAAGGGCCAGCAGCAGCGCCGCCGCGAGCCTCACAGGTTGAAGCCCAGCACCGACCGCACCTGCGCGGTGGAGTCGCCATCGCCGATGCCCAGCCCGAGGCCGGCGCCGAGCTGGATCCAGATCTTCGCCGTCGCCAGCGAGATCGACGGCCCCGCGAACCAGCTTCCCCGGGTCACGCCCGCCTCCGTCTTCTGGATGGTCCAGGCCTCGACCCCGACCCGCAGCGCCGGGACGAACTCGTACCGCGCCCCCAGGTCGATCTCGTAGAGGTGGCCCTGGTTCAGGTGCAAAAATTTCTGCTCGGCCACCAGGTTCGCCACCAGGCCGACGCGGCCGAAGTCCTTCTCGAGGATCACCTTCTCCTCCGTCTCCCAGGGCTCGGCGAAGAGCGCCGGCCGCTCCACCTCGAAGTAGAGCATGACGTCGACGGGCCACTCGTCCTTCTCCGCCAGCCGGTAGCGGGTCTCCATCCGCCAGGAGTCGAAGTGCAGCCCCTCGCCCGGCGCCTGCGCCAGCACGTGGTAGAGCGCCAAATCCCAGCGGTCGGTGAGGCCGTACTCCAGCTCGAAGCGGTGCTCGGTCGAGGCCAGGTCGAAGCCGGCCTTGGGCGCGTAGATGTCGTTCCACAGCTCGAACTCGAGGTTGCCCTTGGGCTGGGTGGCCACCTCGTAGGCGCGGATGAAGCTGCGCCGGTCGGCGCGGGCGGCGGGGGCGGCGAGGAGCAGCAGCAAGGCTCCACTGATTCCGATTGTGATTCTCATTCTCAATTGAAGGGTGCCAGACATGGGCGGCTCGGGTGTGAAGGGTTACCGCTGACGGTGGACTTGCTGACCTTGCCGGCATGCACGGCACAGGCCATAGAGCTCGAGCTTGTGGTGGGTGACGGTAAAGCCGTGTTCTTCCGCCACCCGGTCCTGCAGTTCCTCGATGCGCTCGTTCTCGAACTCGAAGATGTTGCCGCAAGAAGTGCAGATGAGGTGGTCGTGGTGGTGGCGGTCGATGGCCGCCTCGTAGCGGGTCTGGCCTCCTTCGAAGTGGCGGGCGCTGGCGAGGCCCGCTTCGGTGAGGATCTTCATGGTGCGGTAGACGGTGGCGGCGCCGATGGTGCGGTCCCGCGCGGTCACCTGCTCCAGCAGCTCGTCCACCGAGAGGTGGCCGCTCTGGGAGAAGAAGGTCTCGACGATCAGGTCGCGCTGCCGGGTGGTCTTGAGACCGCGCGCGGAGATCCAGGCCGCCAGGCGCTCGCGGGCGGCTGCGGCAGGGGTCGGCTTGCGTGGCGCGGTGCGTTTCATTTTGAGATTGATTCTCAATTTCGATTGGGAATCTAGGCGGACCGCCGCCGGAATGCAAGCAGGACTACAACCAGCCGTGCTCCCGGGCGAAGGCGCGCCAAGCTTCGGGAGTGGCCCCGAGGTCCGCGCCCGCCAGCCGCACCAGAGCCGCATGGGCGCGCGCGCGCACCGCGGTATCGGGATCGTCGAGCCGGTCGATGAGCTGGCCCGCGTAGCCGGCCTTCCCGCGAAAGCCCGCCAGCTCCGCCGCCAGCGCCCGCACCCGCGCGTCGGGCGACGACATCAGCACCCGCACTTCGTCCTCCCCTTCCGGCGAGGAGAACTTCTGGCGGGTCGAGGGCAGCAGCATCACCCAGATGAGCGCGCCCAGCCCCACCTGGAAGAAGCCGATGGCGGCGGGATACTTCTTCGCCCGCACCAGCGCGTAGCGGTAGATGGCGAAGACGACGAGGAAGGTGGCGAAGAGCGTGGGCCCGACGATCCGGGTCCATTGCGGCAGCGCCTTGCCGGCGATGTCGCCGCCGGACCAGAAGGTCAAGAGCGCGCTCAGGGCGAGCAGCGCGTAGAGCGCCGGCCGCAGCACCTGCACGAAGGCGAGCCCGGCGCGGACCCGCAGCTTCTCCTGATGGTCGGCGCTCTCGCTCACGCCGTCTCGATTACCCCGACGCGACGTTGGCGTCCAGAATGACCGCGATGCGGTTCAGGCCCTTGTTCGCCTGCTCATAGTGTCCGTCGGAGAAAGCGGCGGTGACGTCGCGCAGCAGACGCTCCACCTCGGCGCGCTGCGCCTCGCTCAGCTTGGCGGTGCCGCGGGCGCCCTGCAGCCGCACCATCTTCTGCTCGACGAAGCGCTGGTCCACCTTGACCTTGGCCACCACCCGGGTGAGCTGGCCGAGGAGGTCCCAGGCGCGGGGGAAGTCGCCCTGCCGGCGGGCGGCGAAGATGTCGGCGTTGAAGGGCTGCATCTCGGGAGGCAGGTCGCTGATGAGGATGCCGCGGCCGTCCAGGTCCGCCAGCAGATCCTTCTGCTTCTTCTCGACGGTGGCCGACTTGGGCACCGACTTCGGGTCGCGGTACTCGGGCGGCGGCCCCTGCCGCTCGAAGGCCGAGACCGCCTTCTCGCGCAGCGCCACGTCCTTCTCGCGCCCGGAGAGCTCCTTGCCGCGCGACTCGAGATCTTTCATCATCTGCGCCAGCTGCGTCTCGCGCTCGGCCAGCTTCGCCTCCCGCGTCGCCACCGACGCCTGCCGCGCCAGCAGCGCCGACTGGGCGGCCTGCTGCACGTCGGAGTCGATGGACTGCTTCTTCGCCTGCATCTCGCTCTTCTGCGCCTGCAGCGCGGTGGCCCGCACGGTGATCTGCCCCTCCAGATCCTGCTGGCGGTGCATCTCCTCCTCGATGCGGCGGCGCTGCTCGGCGTCGGCCGCGGCCTTGAGCCCGCGCGCCAGCTCGGCGATGCGCGAGTCGAGCTGCGCCTTGTCCTTGTGCAGCGACTCCTCGCGCTCGTGGAGCAGCCGCTCCTGCTGCTCCATCTCCCGCCGGTCGCCCTGCACGACGATGGTCAGCTCCTCGGGCGCGGACTCGCGCGCCTCGTCGCAGGCCGCCGCGGCCAGGAGGAACCACAGCGCCCCGAGGCGTGGGCGGAAAGCCCGCCAGCTCATGCGGCCTCCGTGACGACAAACTTGCGCCGCTTCACTTCCCAGAACGGCACCGGCTGCGACTTGCCCTTCAACTTCACCGCCTCGCGGGGCAGAACCTCCACCTCGTCGAGGACCTTGTCGTAGACCGGCTGCGAGATGAGCACTTCGCCCGCCCGCGCCTGCGACTCGAGCCGCTGCGCCAGGTTCACCGCGTCGCCGATCACCGTGTACTCGAGCCGCCGGGCCGCGCCCAGGTTGCCCGCCACCGCTTCGCCGGCGTTGATGCCCATGCCGAAGCCCACCGCGGTCAGCCCGCGCCGGGTGCGATCGAGCGAGAGCGTGGCCACCGCCGACTGGATCTCGAGGGCGCAGTGCACGGCGTTGCGCTCGGCGTTCTGCGCTTCCTTGGGCGCGCCCCAGATGCACATGGCCGCGTCGCCGATGAACTTGTTGACGCTGCCGCCGTGGGCGGTGACCCGGTCCACCACCACGTCGAAGTATTCGTTGAGGAGCGCCACCACCTCGGTGGGCGTGAGGTGCTCCGAGATGGTGGTGAAGCCGCGCACGTCGAGGAAGAGCACGGTGACGTGGCGGACCTCGCCGCGCAGGAGCAGGTCGTCCTTCTCCTCGAGGATGCGCTCGGCGACGTCGCCCGAGACGTAGCGGTTGAGGGTGCCCTTGAGCCGCTCGCGCTGACGCAGGCCGATGGCCATCTCGTCGAAGGCCTGGGCGAGGTCGCCGACCTCGTCGTTGCCGTGGGGGATGGAGGTGGCGCGCACCTCGAAGTCTCCTTCGCGCAGGCGGCCCATCTTGGCGGAGAGGTCGGTGAGCGGCTGGGCGATGCGGCGGGCGATCCAGAGCGCGCCGAGGATGCCGAAGAGCAGCGAGGCGGCCAGCACCGCGGCGTCGCGCCCCAGGGTCCGGCGCACCTCGGCGTCGATGGCCGCGGTGGAGAGCCCGATGTCGAGCCGGCCGATGGCGCCGTCGCGCTTCTCGGCAGCGAGCCGGAAGAGCAGGCGGCGGATGCCCGGCTGGGTCTTGCCCAGCGCCAGGATCTCGAGGGCCTTGGCGCTGTCGCGCAGGTAGAGGGCGGCCAGGGTCGGCGCGCTCTGCTGCAGGAGCTTCAAGTTCACCGACGAGGCGTTGACGTCGAGGTGGCCCTTCTCGTCCCAGAGCAGTGCGTAGACGATCTGCAAGCCATCGCCGCGGCCCGAGTTGGCCACCAGGTACTGCACGCGGTTGGCGTCGAAGTGGGCTCCGTCGGCGCGCAGATCGATACCGAGCGGCAGGGCCGTGCGCACCAGGGCGCTCGCCACCCGCTCCTGCGCGGCCAGCTTGGCGCGCCAGGGGATGATGACGGTGAAGAGCGCGACCGATCCGGTGGCGAGGACCACCAGCACGCCGGCGAACCCGGCGATTTTCAGACGGAGCGGAAAACGACGCATGACCGCCATGGAGCATCGAGCGGCAGGAGGGCTTCGCGCAAGTATTCCGCGATTGACTTGTCTTTTGTATTTCTCCAAGGTGCGCGCCCTCATGACCCCGGATCCAGCCAAGGTTGACGCAGAGCTGGTGGCGCTCTTGCGGGGCCGGACGCGCGGGGCGGAGGAGGCGGAGCTGCGGGCGGCGCTCGCGCCGCTCTCGGTTGCAGAGCAGAAAACGCTGCGCAAGGCGCTGCGCTCCGGGGCGCGCGGGCTGGGCCCCTTCGGCTGGGCCGACGTGGCGCGGGGCGTGAAGGTCGAGGTGGCGCAGGCGCGCGAAGTGTCGGGCTACTACGCGCTGCAGGCCGAGCGCGACGTCCGGGCGGCGCTGGTGAAGGGGAAGTCGGGCGCAGCCGCTGGCGCAGGGCCGAAGCCGCGCGCGAACCGGCCCCGGTCCACTTCGTCGCCGGTGAACTCCGCCGTCTCGGGTTCAGACCACGGTGATGAAAGACCGGCGCTCGCCGAAACACCGGCCAAGTCCCGCCTTCCGCGCGACGCGAGCTCCCGCCGCGCGCAGGATCTGCTCGGGCTCTTCGCCTACCACCGCGACGCTCCGCTGGTGGCCCGCGCGCTGCGCCTCTCCCTTTCCGACCTGAACACCGAGCTCGATCGCCTCAAGATCCGCCGCCAGGCCTTCCGCCTCACCCGCGGCAACGACCGCGACCTCGCCTCCGCGCCGGTCGAGGCGGGGCGCAGCGGTCCGCCCAAGCGCAGGCGCCCCAAGCCGGCCGAAGCGCCCGCCGTCGAGCCGCCGCCCTCCGAAAAGGACGCGCAGGCGCAGGCCCTCAAGGCGCTGCTCTCCGAGGTGGGCCCGCGCCGGGCGCTGCTCTCGGCGCGGCTCGGCGCTGCCGGCGCTCCGCTCTCCGATGCCGCCCTGCTGGCCCGCTTCCGCGCTGCCGGCCTCGAGCGCGAGCTCTCGCTGCGCGAGCGCGATCTGATCCGCGCCCTCTGGGCGAAGCACAAAGCCTCCGAGGCGCGGGTGGCCGCGGAGCTGTCGTGCACTCCCGAGGAGCTGCGCCGCATCGCCAAGGAGCGCGGCGTCGATCGCGAGCTGGCGGCGCTGCGCGACAAGCTCCGCCGCGACGCCCGCCGCGCCAAGTGGCCCGACGGCCGCATCGCCCAGGTCCTCCACCAGCGCGACGAGCTGCGCGAGCTGGGCGTGCTGGAGGAGCTGGACCGCGAGGTGGCCGCCCGCACCGGCGTCATCTGGTCGACGCTCGGGGGCAAGCGCGACGCCCTCGAGCTGCTGGGAAAGAAACTCCGGCTCACGCCCGCCGACGCAGTCAGGCTGCAGCGGCTGCTCGACCTGCGTTAGACTTGGCTCCGTGCCGATCTACGAATTCGTTTGCGAGAAATGCGGAAGGATCGTCGAGCGCCTGCAGAAGGTGACCGACCCGCCGCCCGATGCCTGCCCCGAGTGCGGGGGAAAGATGGCCAAGATCATGAGCCGCAACTCGTTCCAGCTCAAGGGCGGCGGCTGGTACAAGGACCTCTACAGCTCGGGGAGCAAGTCCGAGGGCAGCGGCAGCAGCAAGCCTTCCAGCGACGCCTCGGCGGCGGCGACGCCGTCTCCCTCGACGGGCGGAAACGCGCCCAGTCACGCGCCTTCATCTCCCGCTCCGGCCGCGACGCCAGCGGCGGCGCCGGCGCCGAAGAAATCCACCGACTAGGAGCGCGTTGCCGTATTCGGCAACGGCTCCTGTCCAGCGGCCAGGGCTCGGAGACGCCCGGCCGTCGGGCTAGCTGAGCATCGCCTGTTCGCCGATCCCGGACTCGGTGCGCAGGAGCGCGGCGAGGCGGGCGGCGCGGTCGACGGCGGCGCCGCGGCGGTCGTGCTTGACGAAAGCGTAGACGTCGATGCCGCGGCGGCTGAGCATGCCCAGCCGTTCGGCCCACTCCTCGATGACCTCGGGCCGGTCGTCGTCGCGGCGCAGGCGCACGTAGGTGAAGCCCGCGGTCAGGGTCAGGCGCGGCGCGCTGTCGCCCTCGTCGGTCAGCACCAGCGCGGCCTCGTGATCGGAGAGCAGCCGCAGCGTGCCGTCCTCGTGCCAGGAGGGATGGTGGAACTCGAAGGCGAGCCGCAGATCTTCGGGCATCGCCGAGAGGAAGGTCGAGAGCGCGCGGCGATCGACCTTGACCGTCGCGGGCACTTGCACGAGGACCGGCCCGAGCGTGTCGCCCAGCCGGTCGAGGGCGTCGAGAAAGGCCGCCATCGAGCGCGCCATCGCCTTGCCGCCGCCCAGCTCGTGCGCGACGCGGCTCGGCGCCTTGAGCGCGAACTGGAAGCCCGGTGGCACCGACGCCGCCCACGAGGCGAGCTGCTCCGGGTTGGGCAGGCGGGTGTTGGTGGAGATCTCCACCGCCGAGAGGCGTTGCGCGTACATCGGCAAGAGCTGCCCTTGGGTCGCGCCACGCGGATAGACGGAGCCCATCCACTCGCGGTGTGCAAAGCCACTGGTCCCGACGCGAGCGTCTCCCGGCATGGTCGGAAGATAGGCACGGTCGAACGGCCGGGCCTCGAGCTGCAGGCCCCGGCGATCCAGGCGGACGGGCAGACGCCTGCCCGCCTGGCTGCGCGCTGCTAGGCCTGCGGTTCCGCGGCAGCCGCCGAGGCGGCCTTCTTCGCGGCGGGCTTCTTGGCTGCGGCGCGGGCCGGACCGGCCTTCGCGTCGGCCTTGCGCCGCTTCATGCGCTGCTTGTGCTGCTTGCGCCGCCTCATCACCAGGCGGATGTGCTTGCTCTTCGAACGCGCCATTGCTGTTGCCTCTCGTTTGGAAGGGCGCGCACTCTAGCAGGCCTTTGCGGCGGCGCAACGGCGATTACGTGCCGCCGCCCGAGGCCGGCCCGGGCTCGCCGCCGCCCGGCGGCTTGAGGATGGGCACGGTCATCATCCCCTCGGCGCCGCGGGCCGCGCTGGGCGGCGCCTGCGAGACGCGGGGAGCTTCGGGCGGTGCCGCAGTCGTCTCATTCGCCGGCGGCCCGGGTCGCGGGCGCGGCTTGAGCGCCGAACGCTCGACGATGTCCTTCACCTCCTCGAGCGGCAGCGCGGGCGCGAAGTTTCCGTTAACGCCTTCCATCTCGCGCGCCATGCAGAGCGAGTTCAGCACCGCCTCTTCGGTGGCCTCGATGGCCGCCTCGTAGAGCGGGTTGAGCCGCTGATCGAGCAGGATCTTCATGTGGTAAATCATCTTCTGCGTGGTGCGCGGAATCTTGTTGGCGGTGGAGAACGCCAGGATGATCTCCCCCGATCCGTGCGCCGCGATGCTGCCCGCGCGCCCGATGCCCAGCGCCACCCGCTTGGCCACGCGCCCCAGCTGGTGGCTGGAGAGGGGCGCGTCGGTGGCGACGACGGCGATGATGCTGCCGTAGGTGCTCGAGCGCTTGCCGACGTGCAGGTAGCGCTCCTCGAGCAGCGGCCCGATGGGCAGCCCGCCCACGCGCAGGTCGCGCATGTGGCCAAAGTTGTTCATCACCAGGATGCCGACGGTGTAGCCGCCCAGCGCCTGCGCGAGCTTGCGGCTCGAGGTGCCGATGCCGGCCTTGAAGTCGCAGCCGATCATCCCGGTGCCGCCGCCGACGCTGCCTTCGGGGACGGGCCCGCTGGCCGCGGTCTCCAGCGCCTCGCGGACGTTCTCGGCCTTGATGTGCCGGCCGGCCACGTCGTTGAGCCAGGAGTCGTCGCACTCGCCCACCAGCGGGATGAGCACGTCGTGCTCGTCGCCGATGCCGGGGAACTGCTCCACCATCCACTGCACGGCGGAGTCGCTGACGGCGCCGACGCTCAAGGTGTTGGTGAGGAAGATGGGCGTTTCGACCAGGCCCCACTCCATCAGCTGCGTCAGGCCGCTGACCTCGCCCGCGCCGTTGAGGACGAAGCCGCCGCCGGTGACGCGCTGATCGAAGATGTTCTTCTCGTTGGGGAGGATCGCCGTCACGCCGGTGCGCACCGGACCCACGCCGACTTTGAGCGCTCCCTCGCCACGGAAAATCGTGCTGTGCCCGACCGCAACTCCGCGCACATCGGTGATCGCATTGCCGGGCCCTGGCGTCCCGTCGAAGGGAACACCCAAATCGCGCGCCCTCGGCTTCTCGCCGGCGCCGACGACAGATGCCGCAAGGACACTCGCGACGATGAAGGCCCTCACTGTTCGTTTCATGTCATGAAGTTTATCGCCGGGACCTTTGCGCACCTTTTC
>JANXXR010000174.1 GCA_025350525.1 Deltaproteobacteria bacterium | reverse complement strand
AACAGCTGGCGGTCGGCGTCGCGTCGTGGGCATCGGTCGCGCTCGAGAACGCCCATCTCTACGCGCGCGCACAGGAAGTGAGCCGCGCCAAGGACGAGTTCCTCGCCGTCCTGTCGCACGAGCTGCGCACGCCGCTCAACGCCATCCTCGGCTGGACGCGGATGCTGCGCACTGGCGCCGTCGAGGCGCGGTCGATGGCCCGGGTGCTGGAGACCATCGAGCGCAACGCCCGGGCGCAGACGCAGCTGGTCGAGGATATCCTGGACGTCTCGCGTATCATCGCCGGCAAGATGCGGGTCAACATCCAGAACACCGACCTGCATGTGGTGGCGCGCTCGGCGCTGGACGCGGTCCGGCCGGCGGCGGAGGCCAAGGGGGTGCTGCTGGCCTGCGAGCTCGAGCCCGACTCGGCGGAGTTCTGCGGCGATCCCGACCGGCTCCAGCAAGTCATCTGGAACCTGCTCGCCAACGCCATCAAGTTCACGCCCCGCGAGGGCAAGGTCGAGCTGCGGCTGCGGCGGGTTGAGTCGCAGCTGGAAATCTCGGTCGTCGACTCCGGCATGGGCATCTCGGCCGACTTCCTGCCGCACGTCTTCGACCGCTTCCGCCAGGCCGACAGCTCGATCACCCGCTCGCAGGGCGGCCTCGGCCTCGGGCTCGCCATCGTGCGGCACCTGGTCGAGGTGCACGGGGGCACCGTCACGGCGCACAGCGACGGCGAAGGGAAGGGCTCGCGCTTCGTGGTGCGCCTGCCGGTGCGCGCGGTGGCGCCGCCGCCCGAGCCTGTCGGCGATCGCGGTCCGGAGCTGGCTCCCGGCGTGCTCGACCCCGCCGAGCCCGACCTGCTGCGCGGCGTGGAGGTGCTGGTGCTCGACGACGAGCCCGACGCGCGCGAGTTGGTCACCGCGGTGCTGGTCAAGGCCGGTGCCCGGGTGCGCACGGCGGGCTCGGCGGACGAGGCCATCGCGCACTTGCGCGAGCAGCGGCCCGACGTGGTGCTCTCGGACATCGGGCTCCCCAGCGAGGACGGCTACGCCTTCATCCGGCGGGTCCGCGAGATCGCGCCTGGCCTGCCGGCCGCGGCTCTGACCGCCTACGCCAGCATCGACGACCACCGGCGCGCGCTCGAGGCCGGCTTCCAGGCGCACGTGACCAAGCCCATCGAGCCAGTCGACCTGACGCTGCTGGTCGCCTCGCTGGTTCGCCACGCCTCGACGCCGACGCCGGTGCAGGGGACGGCCCGGCTGCACAGCACCTCCGCCGCGGTGTAGAAGCGGCAGATGGCCCTGCGCACCCTCGAGCTGAAGCCTGCCCAGGCCGGCCTTTCGCGCACGCTGGTGTTGCTGCACGGCTACGGCGCCGACGAGCACGACCTGTTGCCCATCGCGCACGAGCTGGATCCGCGGCTGCGCGCGGTCTCCCTGCAAGCGCCCATCTCGCTCGGCGGCAGAGCGCGGGCCTGGTTCAACCTGGCGATGGGACCGCGCGGGCTCTCCTACGATGCCGAAGAAGTGCGCAAGGGCGTCAGCGCCGCGGTCGAGGCGGTGGAGGCCATCGCCAAGGAGTCGCCGCGGCCCATCCTGCTGGGCTTCAGCCAGGGAGCGGGCATGGCGCTGAGCGTGGCCTTGCGGCGGCCGGAGATGCTGACGGCGGTGATCTCGCTCTCGGGCGTGCTGCGGGCGCTCGACGCGGCCGACCTGGCGCCGGCCCAGAGCCTGCGCGGCTTTCCGGTCTTTGCCGCGCACGGGACCGAGGATCCGGTGGTGCCCATCGAGCTGGGGCGCGGCATCCGCGAGGAGCTGCTCCGGCACCAGATGGCGCTCGAGTGGCATGAATATCCGATGGGGCACATGGTGCTTCCGCAGGAGCTCGACGACGCTCGCGCCTGGATCTCCCGCCATCTGTGACGGCTTCAAGCGCACCACGGAGGCACAGAGGTTCGTGGGCTGGTGCGGGGCCCGGCCCCGAGGCAATGCGGGCCTCGGCTCGGGTGCAAACCAGCTTCCCTCTGTACGGTGGATTTTAAAAAGGAGGTGAACGATGGGCCAGGAAATTGAGAGGAAGTTTTTGGTGCGGGCGGAGCTGTTGCCGGAGTTGCCGCAGGGCGATGAGCTGGAGCAGGGCTACCTCTCCACCGAGCCGACGGTGCGGGTGCGGCTGGTGGCGCGGCCCGACGGAACGCGCCACGCCGAGCTGACCGTCAAGGGCAAGGGCCTGCTCACGCGCGCCGAGTTCAACTATCCGATCCCCGCCGCCGATGCGGAGGCGCTGCTGCGGCTCTGCACGCGCTCGCTTGGTAAAATTCGCCGCCGGCTCGGCCGCTGGGAGCTCGACCACTTCAAGGCGCGCGGCCTCTGGCTGGCCGAGATCGAGCTCACCCGCGAGGACGAGCCCTTCGAGCGGCCGCCCTGGCTGGGCGACGAGGTGACCGAGGATCCGGCCTACAGCAACTCGCGCCTTGCCTCTGCCCGGGCGGCGGAGTAGGGAACCCGCACCCCGGATCCAGGTCGGGACATTTTGTACCAAAACGCAGGAGGCTCCATGCGCAGCGCCGCGTTCCTCGTCCTCGTGCTCGCCTCGGCGGCGCGCGCGGGAGACCCCGAGGTCAAGTTCGAGAAGTACCAACTGGCCAACGGCCTCACCGTCATCCTCAGCGAGGACCACCGCCTGCCGCAGGTGGCGGTGGACATCTGGTACCACGTCGGCGCGGCCAACCAGACGCCGGGCCATTCGGGCTTCGCCCACCTCTTCGAGCACATGATGTTCTCGGGCTCGAAGCACGTGCAGCCCGACTTCCACACCGCGCTCTCGGCGCTGGGCATCTCCGACTACAACGGCACCACCAACTTCGACCGCACCAACTACTTCGAGCTCTTGCCCTCCAACCAGCTGGCGGCAGCGCTCTGGCTCGAGGCCGACCGCATGGGCTACCTCCTCGACACGCTGGGCGAGCAGAAGCTCAAGGTCCAGCGCGACGTGGTCTCCAACGAGAAGCGGCAGAACACCGAGAACCGGCCCTACGGCATGGCCGGGCAGCGGGTCTGCGACCTGCTCTTTCCCAAGCCGCATCCGTATTACGAGTGCGTCATCGGCGACATCGGCGACGTGCAGGCCGCTTCGCTCGCCGACATCCGCAACTTCTTCCGCGCTGACTACGGCCCGCAGAACGCCTCGCTGGCGGTGGTGGGCGACTTCGATGCAAAAGTCGCCAAGGAACTGGTGGCGAAGTACTTCGCCACGCTGCCGCGCGGGCCGGAGGTGAAGCTGCCCGACGTGCCTCAGCCCGAGATCAAGGGCGTCGTCAAGGAGGCCTTCGAGGACAAGCTCGCCGAGGAACCGCGGCTGGAGCTGGTGTGGAAGGGCGTGCGCGCCTTCTCCGACGAGGAGCCCGCGGGCGACGTGCTCGCCGACGTGCTCGGCAACGGGAAGACCTCGCGGCTCTACAAGGCGCTGGTCTTCGACCGGCAACTGGCCAGCGGCGTGGGCGTGGGAGACGTGTCGCTGGGCATCGCCGGCTGGTTCCAGGTTACCATCACCGCCGCGCGCGGGCACCAGATCGCCGAGCTGTCGCCGTTGGTGCGGCAGATCCTTGCCGAGGTGAAGAAGGACGGCGTCACGCCGAAGGAGGTGGAGCGCGCCACGCGGAACATCCTCGCCGGCAAGCTGCGGACGGTGGAGCGCATCGGCGGCTTCGGCGGCAAGGCCGACCTGCTCAACGAGTACCAGACGTATCTGGGCGACCCCGGCTACCTGCCGCGCGACCTGGCGCGGTATCGCGCGGTGACGCCGCAGGCGGTGCAGGCGTTCGCGAACAAGTACCTCACCGACGACAAGTACCTCGAGCTGGACATCGAGCCGCAGAAGCATGGCGCCGCGGCGACGGGCAACAACTCCGGCGGTGCGCGATGAAGCGGCTGGCGGTTTTGCTGTTCCTCGCCGGCTGCGCGGGCGCGAAGACGGAGACCAAAGAGCAGGGCGCGGGCCCCGCGCAGCAGACGCCGGCCAGCGCCGCCCAGCAGGTAGCGGCGCCCGGCGGCCCGGCCAGCGCCGCAGCGTCGCCCGCCCCCGCGCAGCCCGGAGCCGCGCAGCCGGGAACCACCGCCGCCCCGACCACCGTTCCTCCTCCTGCGCATAAGGCGCCCGAGACTGGCACCAGCACCGCCGCGCAGATGGCGCAGCCCGCAGAAGCCCAGCCCGAGCCGCCGCTCGCTCCCGACCAGCCTTTCCGCGCCGAGCTGCCGAAGCCGCTCGCGGTGCAGCCGCACTTCGAGGCGCCGGTGCCGGTGCAGAAGAAGCTGACGAACGGAGCGCGGGTCCTCATCGTCGAGAACCACGCCGTGCCGCTGGTCGCCATCGACGTGCGCTTCCTTCACGGCGTCGATGCCGATCCGGCCGATCGCCCCGGCCTCGCCGAGTTCGTGGCCGACACCGTGGACGAGGGCACGGCCTCGCGACCGGCGGCGAAGCTGGCCGAGGAGATCGAGGACCTGGCAGCGCACCTGGGCGCCGGCGCCGGTCTCGAGAGCACCAACGTCCACCTCAACTGCCTGAGCGAGACGCTGCCCCAGGCGCTGGACCTGCTTGCCGACGTGGTGCAGAACCCGGCCTTTCGCCCCGAGGACGTGGAGCGCGTCCGCGTGCTGCGCCTGACCGGGCTGCAGCAGAAGCGGGCCAGCATCGGCGCTCTGGCGGGCGACGCGGTGTCGCGCCTGCTCTTCGGCGACCGGCATCCGTGGGGGAAGCCGTCGGGCGGCACGCCGGAGTCGGTGGCCGCCATCACGCCCGCCGAGCTGCAGAAGTTCCACGCCACCTGGTGGGTGCCCAACAACGCGGTGATCTCCGTCTCCGGCGACGTGAAGCCCGCCGCGATCGTCCAGCTCCTCGACGAAAAGTTCGCGCAGTGGAAGGCCCGGCCGCTGCCGGCGCTGCTCTTGCCCAAGGTTCCGCAGCTCTCCCGGCGGAGCATCGTGGCGCTGGAGAAGCCCAACGCCACCCAGTCGCAGGTCTGGGTGGTCGGGCGGCTCTTCAAGGCCGCCGATCCCGACGCGCTGCCGCTGCGGGTCGCCAACATGACGCTGGGCGGGCTCTTCACCAGCCGCCTGATGACCAACCTGCGCGAAACGCACGGCTACAGCTACGGGGTCTACTCGCGGCTCTCGCTGCTGCGCGGCACCGGCACCTTCAGCGCGGCGGGCGGCATCATCGCCAAGAACACCGTCGAGGCGGTCGGCGAGTACGAGAAGGAGCTGGCCAGGTTCGCCACCGGCGCGGTGAGCGAGGCCGAGCTGTCCGCCGCAAAGGAGGCGCTGATCCGCAGCCTGCCTTCGGCGCTGGAGACCAACGACGCCGTCTCGGGCGCGATGGGCAACCTCGTTTCGCTGGGGTTGCCGCTCGACTATTACCGCACGCTGCCCGGGCGCATCGCCAAGGTGGGCCAGAAGGACGTCAAGCGCGTGGTCACCCGCTGGATGAAGCCCGCGCAGTGGCCGGTGGTCATCGTCGGGCCGGTGGGGCAGAGCCAGGGCGATCTCCAGAATTTGGGGCTCGGCCCGGTGAGCATCGAGCCCGCGCCCGGAGTGGCCGCGCCGGCGGAGCCCCGGTCGGGAGGCAAGTAGCTGGCCGACGTCTTGCAAAACCTTCCCCCGAACCCTCTTGGGCGGTGGGCTGATGCTGACGTTTCTGTCGCGGTCGTTGCGTGGTTGGTTCAACTCCGAGTCGCGGCGCAAGCCTGCTTCGCCGCCGCGCGCGGTGCCGCAGGTCGATGAACTTGCAGCGGAACTGGGCCGCCTCCGCGGCGCTTGGCTGCGCGCCCAACTGCGGGCTGCCGACGCGCTGGCGGCCCGCGACATCCCGATCGCGCCCGCCGCTCCGGTCGCGGCGCCGGTCAGGGCTACAGCCTTCGTGGCCGGGCAGGGCGCGAGAATCTACAGCCTCGACGTCTTCCGTCAGCGGCGAAACGTCAGCCCGCCAACACACTCCGCGGCTTAGAAGCGCACCACGGAGGCGCGGAGGCGGGGAGGGTTTGAAGGGTTGCCTCGGCCGCGACCGTGCTCGAAACGGGCGCTCACCTCCGAGCCCACCAATCTCTTCTCCGTGCCCTCCGTGCCTCCGTGGTGCGCTTTTGCTTTTGCTATTTCCCGGTGGCGGCCAGGGCGAGAAGGTATTGCGTAGGGTTGTAAATGGATCGCAGGAGCGCGTCCGCCTTGTCCTGCTTGAGCGAGATGTTCCGCGTCTGCCCCGACGGGTACGTCTCGAAGTGCAGCATCGAGTCGTGCACCATCCGCCCCACCTCGGCGATGGGCTGCCCGGGCTGCACCCGCACTCCCTTCTTCATCCCGTATTTCTTCAGCGAGGCCGGCTCCACCTCGCCGTAGTTGATGACCACGCCGCTGTCGTGCTGCACGATCAGGCACGACACCAGCGGGTTTTCTTTTGGGTAGAAGAGATACTCGTTGACGACGACGCCCGCCTCGCAGGCCACGATGATGTCGTGGTGATCGCCGTAGATGTCGATGCCGGCGTGGAAGCGCTCGTTGCCGCCCGCGGGCCGCCCGGCGAGGAAGTGGCGGTCGGAAGTGCCCTTCCCGAATCCGTAGCCCTTGTTGTCGGAGCCCAGGTACGAGACGGCTCGGCCATAGGAGCTCTTGGGATTGCGCACCGGCCAGAAGAGCCCGCTCGGCGGAGCGAAGATGGCGGTGCCGTTCGGCTTGGGGTCGACGCCAGGTCCCGCCCAGGGCGCGGCGGCCGGCGGGACGTTGGCCCACTCGCCGCCCGTCACCAGCGGCTGCGGCGGTTCGCTGGGGTCCGGTGCAGGCTGCTCGTGCGGCTTGAGGCCGGCGTGCTGGTCGCTTTCGACGGAGGGGTAGAAGCGCGGCATCGCCCACCAGAACCACATCGGGACCATGTCGTTGTGGGCCCCGACGTCGCCGTGGTAGCCGCCCGCCTCCTTCCACTCCTTGTGGTGGGGGGCGAGCCGCGCCACCTTGATGCGGATGCTGACCCGCAGCGGCGTCTTGCCGCCGTTGTCGTAGACGTTGTCGTCCACGTCCTGCGCGTCCTCGGCGGGCTCGGTGGCCTTGCCGATCTCGCCCGCGCCCAGCGCCCGCGCGAAGCTCTGGCTGCCGCCGTACGCCACCCAGCCGCCGGTGCCCTTGTGCAGGGCGTAGATGGCGGTGGTCTTGTTCTCCTTGAGCCCGTCTGCGTAGGCCTTCGCGTTTTCGCTGGTGATGCAGGTGTCGGCGATGCCGAACACCTTGAGGTTGTGGCCGGCGAAGGCGGCGCCCGCCTCGGCCACCTTGTTGAGGCCCGCGCCCCGCGTGCCGCCGGCGCCGCTGTGGCCGACGACGGAGACCTGGTCGTCGTCGATCTCCACGCTCTGCGCGGCCACCGCAGCCTTGACCGCCGCCACGAACCTGGCCAGGTAGAAGTTGCGCCACGGCCCGTCCGAGAATTCGGTGGGCGCGGCGATGAGCACCGGCGTCACCCGACCAGCCTCGACCAGCGTGCCGGTCAGCTTGCCGACGTGCACGCCGTGCTCGTCGAGAGACGGATGCTTCTGCCGCAGCTTGCCGTTGATGCCGTGCAGGACGACGACCAGCGGCCGCGGGCCGGCGAGGAAGGCGTGCGGATGCGCCCAGACGCGCGCGGTGTTGCCGTCGAACTTGAAGTCGATGCCGGCGTCGAAGAGTGGGCCGTGTCCTTCCGCGCCGCCGGTGCTGTGCGGCGCATGGGGGGCGGGCTGCGGCGCGCCCGCGGCCGGCTTCCCTTCCTCGGCGGGCGCGTCGGCCTGCGCGTCTTCGGGCGCATCGCCTTCGTCGGTGACGACGAGGAGCGGCGTCTTGAGATCGGCCGCGTGCAGGTAGGTATAGTTGACGCTTCCGCCGGCCTTCTCGATGAGGGCGGCCAGGTGTCCCCACGGCGACGAGAGGTCGGTGCCGCCCCAGACCACCTGCGTGCCCTTGGTTGGGCGCTGTGGCTTGTCATCCTTGCCGCCGCCCGCGAGCTGGATCTTCACGATGGAGTAGTCGCCTTCGACCTCTCCGGCAATTCCCTTCGGGTCAGCCACGGGGCGCTCCGTCGTCGGCAGGCGGCTTCACGTCGAGCTTGGGGTCGGCCCCGCCATCGGCCTTCCAGCTGGCGCCGCCGGCGTTGTCAAAGAACCTGGCAAAGCCGAAGTTGGCCTCGCCGTTGCGGTACTGCGCCGAGAAGAGCCCCCACGGCCGCGAGATGCCGAGGCCCAGCCGCGCGTTCTTGGTCATGCCCGCCTCCTCCTGCCAGTGATCGGGCTTGCTGCCGTCGGTGCCGGCCACCTGCGAGTAGATGACGCCGCGGGCAGTGCCGTAGACGACGCCCTTCAGCGTCCAGGCCATGCAGTTGGCCGAAAAGACCCGCGCCGCGATGGCCTTGATCGAGGTCACCTCGTAGCCCTTGCCTTCGAACTCCAGCGACTTCGCGGCCAGGAACGCCTGCAGCCGCGCCTCGAATTCCTCCTCGTGCTGCTCGATCCAGAGGCAGTCTTCCCTGGTCATCTGGTAGCCGCCCTGATCGGCGTGTCCGCCGTGCGGCTGCGCGTGTTCGCCGCGGGCAAAGTCGCTCTGGTCAACGAACACCTGGGTCTTGTAGCCCTTCAGCTTCACCTCGTAGCGCAGGTCGCCCACCAGCCAGTTGTGCGAGTACCAGCAGGCGTTGTCGCCCATCCGGACCTTGGCGAGCGCCGCCACCTCGCCCCACTTGCCCACCGCATCGCCGACGCCGAGCCATTGCATCGCCCAGGCCGGCGAGATGTACGCCGAATTTTTGGCGACGCGTTTTCCCTCGGTGGTGAGCAGGTGGCTGCTGTCGCCCTGGATCCAGGCGTTGCCGAAGACGGCGGAATAGCCGATGGGGTTCTTGTCCGGCGCGTGGCCCTTGATGCCCGGCGCCGCCGGAGTTCCCTTGACGACGTCCAACTCCAGCACGCCGTCGGTCTTCTTGATGCGCATCTTCCCGTCGGGCAGCGAGGCGAAAACGGCGGCCATCTGCGCGTTGCAGCAGTTGGTGGCGCCGCTCGCCACCCACTCGACGCCGAAGGCGTGCCAGACGCCGTGCTCGCCGCCGCCGTAGCTCACCTTGTCCACCGGAGCGATCTGCATCATCGAATCCAGCGCCGGCCACTCGGTGCCGCGCCTGGGCGCGAGCTTCGGATACTTCTGCACCACGCCGTTCCACGAGTAGATGGTGCCCTTCCGGTCGCCGCCCTCGTCCTTCAGCTCCCACTCCAGCAGCGCCCGCATCATCCGCATGCCGAACTTCATCGACAGCTTCTTGCCAGCGCCGTCGAACACGAAGGGCGCGTCGGCGGGAGGCGGAGGCTTGTCGGGCCTGGGCACGTCGATGGGCTTCTTCGGCGCCGGCGGCTTCTCCTCGTTCCTGGCGGGAGCGCCCGGCTGCACAGCCTCGCCCTTGGCGGGTGCGTCGTGATCGATGGGCCGGGGCGCGCCCATGCCCGTCTTGTCGAGCCAGCCCTTGACCTTGCCGTCGGGCTGCAGCGCCTTGCCCTGCGCGCCGTCGCCCTCGCCCAGCTTGAACTTCCAGCTCCCTTCCCAGAGCTGCCAAGTCTCGGCGCGGTTGGTGTCGGTGCCGGGGTTGAGCGAGGCCCGCAGCTCCAGGCAGCACTTGTGCCCGTCCTTGTCGAGGAAGGCGGCGAAGAGCGTGTCGTTCCAGTCGTCCGGCCTGGGCGAGACGAGGCAGCGGTCGTGCAGGTTCTTGACCCCCACCAGATTGATTTTTTCTTTTCCCTCGTCCCACTTGCCCTTGGTGCGCTCGACCAGCTTCTTGAGCGCGTCGTAGCGGGCCGCGGGCGTGGCCGGCAAGAGCGCGCCGGTGAGCTTGGCGCCGGGCGCGGGCGGCTCGCCCGGGTGCTCGGTGTGCCTGGTCTCGGTGCCGAGATCGTCGAGGTGCATCCAGCCGGCGAACTTTTCGGGCACCTTCTCGACGCGGATGATCTGCACCGCGCTGTCGGCCCCGCCGTCGGGCACGGGGCCCAGCACTCGCCCGCCGCCCAACCACACCATCGGATGCTGCTGCGGATCGTGATCGTGATCGCCCTTGCCGAACCAGGCCAGGTCGCCGGGCAGGATCCCGTCGGGCGCCTTGTCGGCGCTGCCGCTGGTGATGTGCCAGAGGGCGGAGAGGTGCTCGGCGTCCGACGGCATCTCCTCGTCGGACTTGAAGAGCTCGATGCGGCGCAGGGCGATGGCAATGAGGCCGGCGCCGTCGATGCCTTCGCCCGGCTTCTTTCCGCCCGCTTTGTAAGGCGCGCCGAGGAAGTTCATGCAGGCCTGGATGAAGTCGTCGCGCTTGCCGGGCGCCTTGGCCGCCGGCGCCTCGCCTGCGTCGGGCGTGGTCGGCAGCGGATCGCCGGGCTGCTTCACCGAGAAGCAGATGCGCCCGCCCTTGTGGCCGACGTGGACGCGCAGCGTGTGGTTGTCGATCAGCACCGGCGCCGGCAGCGTCTCGGCGCCGGCGGGCGATTTCGGCGTCGCCGCGGCTCCGCTGGCGGCCGGCTTGGCAGCGGCAGGCTTCGCAGCGGCAGGCTTGCTTTCGGCAGGCTTGGCTGCGGCAGGCTTGCTCTCGGCCGGCTTCGCGTCCGCGGGCTTGTCCGTCGGCGCATCGCCCCCGGCGGCGTCGGCCTGGGCGATCTTTCCGCCGGTCGCGTCCTTCCAGGTCTCCATCACGGCTGCCGGCGGATGGAAGCAGTCGGCCTCGGTCAGCCCGCCGTACTGGATGAGCTTCCCCCAGTCGATGTACGGCCCGATGTCCACGCGGTTGGCCGGATCGATCTGCAGATGCGTGCAGACGCCCCGGTAGGCGTGCCGCATCGCCTCCGAGTTGGCGAAGGCCTTGAAGCGCTGCGGGTCGGGCAGCACGATGCGGGGAATCTTGTGCTTGAAGCAGAGCGCCTTGATGAGCCGCCCGGTGCCGACGTACTGCTTCTCGGTCATCGTCGCCCAATACTTGCCGCCGCCGTACGACTTCTCGAGGTAGACGTCCTTGTCGTCGAGCGAGCAGTAGACGTCCTTGCGCGGGTTGCCGTACTCGGAGACGAGGTCGTTGCCCTTCTTGAAGAGGTTGGCGATGCAGTCGATCTCGATGCCGATGGAGTTGTTGTTCCACCAGGTGGCGTGCCAGGCGGTGAACTCGGTGGGCACCAGCTGGTAGGGCGTCCCGCAGCGGCCGAGGAGAAAGTGCGCGCTGGCGCTGTGATCGCTGCCGCCCATCAGGCCCTGGAACTGGCCGTAGCCGGCGGTCTGGTGGAGCACGATCGAGGTGCGCGGCGCCTCGTGCGCGTAGGAGAACTTCGTGACCGGGAAGCCCTCGCGCTTGCAGATGCGGACCTCGAGCGGCTCCTCGCCGGGCACCGGCCACTGTTCGGTGGTCCAGGAGACGTCGCCCTCGCGGGTGAGCGCCAGCCGGTCTTGCCATTTCTGATCGACTTTTTTCCAGTGCATGGCCGTCCTCAGCGGAACTCGTACGTCGCTTGCGTCATGGCGTCGATCATCGTCTTGCAGCGGTACTCGAAGAGGTCGGCGTACTGATCGCCGCCGCTGTTGATCTTGCCCACCTTCCAGAACTCGCCCTCGTTGGTCTTGCCCATCGCTTCCTTCATGCCGCCCTTGGCGAAGAACGACTTGAAGGAGGCGAGGTAGACCTCGGGCTTGTTCTGGATGGCGTCCTCCATCTCCGCGCCCGTCATCTCGTCCATGCCCTTGCCGCAGTACTGCTTGAGGAATTTGTTCATGTGCGCGTCGTAGTTGCCGCGCCCGGTGAGCTGGTTGAGCCCGTGGCCGCGGAACTTGAAGAAGTCGCACTCGCGGACCTTGTCCTCGATGCCCGCGTCGTCGGGGTAGACGGCGCCATCGTGCTTGTTCCAGGGGCCGACCAGGTCTTCGGTGATGGCGCCCATGGCCAGCAGCTGATCGCCGGCCTTCTTGTTGCCGAGGATGCCGTTGTAGCTCTGCTTGCGGGGGCCGGCCTCGAACATGTACTTCGGCCCGTTGTGCTCGCCCACGGCAGCCAGGTTTCCGCCCACCTCGTTGAGCATGATGCAGAGGATGGCGACGAACTCGCCCAGGCTGATCTCCCTGGCCCAGAGCGGCTCGCAGTGGTCGAAGACCTTTTTGAAGTTCATCTTGTTGATGTTGCCCGGAGGGAACTCGACCGGGTGCATGCCGTCCTTGCCGTAGATCAAGGTCGGGTGCCTGCCCTTGTGCAGCGGCGCGAAGTCCTGGTTGTACCAGTCGACGAAGTGCTTGCCGCCGACGACGATGTTGCTGCTCTTGACCTTCTCGCCGGGCACGCCGGGCTCCACCGGCGCGGCGTCGCCCATCAGCGAATCGAAGCTGATGGTCTTCTTCAGCTTGATGGGCAGGTCGGCGGGCACCGGGCCCAGCCTGGTGTTGACGTCGCAGAAGGCCATCAGCACCACCGCCTCGCCGCCGCCGCCGCGGGGCAGGCCCAGCTTCCAGAAGGTCTCGTAGGAGGCGGCGAGCAGGGTGTCCTTGTCCTTGAACTCGTCCTTCTCGACGGCCGCCTCGGGCACGGCGAGGTTGCCGCCGCACTTCTCGCCCTGCGGCCCGCGCGCCTCCTGCGAGCAGACCACCGCCGCGCCGCTGGCCGGATTCACCAGCAGCACCCGCGCGTTCTTGCCGGTGTCGCGCAAGTACGGATAGCCCGCGCCCGTGGTCCGCATCGGCAGGCG
>JANXXR010000161.1 GCA_025350525.1 Deltaproteobacteria bacterium | reverse complement strand
TCCTCGCGGGTCTTGCCCAGCTTCAGCTCGCGCAGGCTGATGGCCAGCTCGTCGCTCAGCGGGCCCTTGCGCCCCTTCTCGACCACCTTCCCCAGCGCGGCGGCGAAGTCGAGGCCCGCCTCGACCGAGAGCGTGAGCAGGTCGAGGTTGTAGGGCAGCGCGCGGGTGATGGCGTGGTGCCGGGCTCGGACCTTGTCGCGCAGCCAGATGAGCGGATAGGTGGCGCCGAAGGCGGCGAAGAGCAAAGCGTAGAGGAAGTTGAAGTCGAGCCAGATGGCGCAGGCGAGGCCGACGCAAAAGAAGGACAGCGCCGACAGCTGCATGAAGGCCACTATCTCGGTGGCCTTCAGCTCGAGCGGCTTGCCAGCGCGGCGCAGCGCCGCCTCGAGCTGATCGAGCCGCTTCTGCAAAACCCAGCGCTCGTTGAGGACCGCGAGGAAGGCCACCAGAGTGACCCGCAGCGCCGAGAGCGAGCCCGTCTCCATAGGCGGCGGCGCGCCGGCGACCAGGAGCGCGCTCGACTCCCCCAGCTGCGTCAGGTAGCGCTGGTAGAGCTTCAGATAGAGCTCGTAGCCCGCCAGCGCCAGCGCCGTGACGAAGCCCACCGTGAGGAGCACGGCGAGGATCTGCAGCGCGTCGGGAAAGAGGTCGCTCATACGTCGATGGCCACGATGCGGCGGATGAGGAGGAAGCCGATGGCCTCCAGCACGAGGATGACGCTGATGAGAATGTAGCCGTAGGCGTTCTCGAACATCGGCTCCATCAGATCCGGCCGGTACCAGTTGAAGAAGAGCCCGATGCCGAGGGGCAGCGAGGCGACGATCCAGCCCTGCAGCTTGCCCTGGCTGGTGAGCGCGTTGATCTTGCCTTCGAGGCGGAAGCGCTCCCGGATGGTGGCGGCAATAGTCTCAAACATCTCGGCCATGTTGCCGCCCAGCTGCCGGGCGATGTTGGTCGAGGTCGCCACCAGCTCCAGGTCCTCGGAGCCGACCCGGTTGGCCATGTTGATGAGCGCCTCCTCGAGCGGCACGCCCAGCTTCACCTCCTTGGTGAAGAGCCCGAACTCCTGCCGCAGCGGCGCCGCCGACTCGCGACCGATCTGGTCCATGGCCTGCTGGAAGGTGAGGCCGGCCCGGAGCGCGTTGGCGAGCTGCTGCAGGGCGTCGGTGAGCTGGGTGTTGAAGAGCTTGACCCGCCGATGCCGGTAGAAGCGCACCGCGCCCGCCGGCGCGAAGAAGCCCGCCACCGCGGCGATGGTGGCGAAGAAGGCGCCGCCCAGCCAGAAGCCCACCGCCGCGAAGAGCACCAGCGCGGCGATGTTGAGCAGGATGATCTGCGAGGGCTCGATGAAGAGGAACATGTCGCTCAAGTCGTTCATCGACTTGGTGACGTAGCGCAGCTGGTACTGCTCGAAGGCCTTGTGCAGCACGTCCAGCGCGAGGAACGCGAGGAAGAAGACCGCAGCCGTCGTGAAGAGGAAGACCAGCGCCGCGGCCATGATCTACTCGGACTTCGCGGCGACGCCGGTGCTCTCGCTCACGGTGCTCTTGTTGCCGCGGATGATCTGGATGGTCTTGTAGCGCTTCTGCTGCAGCTCGCTCTGGCGCTCGCCGGTCAGCAGCATCTTCTGATCGACCACCAGCCGCTTGTCCTTGTAATCGAGGTCGTCGGGGTTGCGCAAGAGCAGCGTCAGCGTCCCCATCTCCTGCGCCAGCGTGAGGATCTCCGCCTCCTCCGGCAGGGTGAGCAGGGTCACCGTCTGGAACTTCTTCTCGTCGTCGGGAACAAACGTCGTGTTGGCGGTGATGCGCCCGGTGGCGAGGACGACGACATTTTGCAGGAGCGTCACCGTCTTCTGCGCCTGCGTCTCGGGATCGCGGAAGGAGCCGATCACGTCGACGTGGTCGTTGGGCCGCACCCAGAGTCCGACCGCCGTCTTCTCCTGCACGTCGATGGTGACCGCGCGGCCCTTGGGGTTGATCATCGCCGAGAAGTCCGCCTCGCGCGCCGACTCGAAGTGGCTGACGAGGATGGGGTCGCCGGCCTTGAGCGGCACCATCACGCGCTGGCCGACGGGGCTGTCCTGCTTGAGAGAGCCGTCCTCGTCCACCTTGATGAACGACTCGGTGACGAATTGGGTGGGCATCTCGCGGACGGCGATCATCTCGCCGTCGAGCTCGGTGCCCTCGGGGATGTCCACCTTGGCGCAGAGGATGTTGACGGTCTGCCACTTGTCCTTGACCTTCTTCTCCTTCGCCTTCATCGCCGACCAGGCGATCAGGCCCGCCATCAGGCCGAGCGCAAGAGCGATGAGCAGAGGGTTCTTGCCCGACAGCACAGGTGCCTCCCGGCGGTGGATCGACAGGCGTCGAGCGCCACTTGCGAACGGGCGATGGTACGCGGGCGGTGGGGGGGCGTGCAAACCGGACGAATGCCCGATTCCGGGGCGCGCCTAGAAGTCCACCGGCACCGAACTCTCGGACTTGGACTTGGCAGGCGGCCTCGCATCGCGCTGGGCCGGAGCGTCCACTTCGCGCAGGGCCCGGCCGGCGGCGGCGAAGGCGCCGGGCGCGGTGGAAGAGAGCTTGGCCAGCTCGTCGCGGACGCCGCGGGCTTCGTCGAAGCGGCCGGCGGCGGCGAGGCATTCGACAGCGTGGGCCAGGTCCCAGGCCGCTTCGGTTCCCTGCGGAGCTTCGGCGCGGCGCAGGCTGGCGGCCTCGCGGTAGAGGGCGGCGGCGAGCGGATAGCTGCCGCCGTGGCGGGCTTCCTGCGCCTGCTCCTCGACCTCGGCGGCGCTGCGGGACCCTTTCGCGACAGGCGCGACCGGCGGCGTGGCGGTCGTGGCTGCGATCTGCTGGCGGTTCTGCGCCACCTGAGCGGCGCCATTGGACGCAGTGACTCTCGCCCTGACCTCCGGAAGAGGGGAGTCCTCACGGGCCGCCCGCTGCGCCGTGGTCGAGGCCGCGGCGGCTGGCGGCGGGGCGGCGGCGGGCGACGTGGCGACGGCTGGCGGCGGGGCGATGGCTGGCGACGTGGCGACGGCTCGCGGCGGGGCGGCGGCGGGCGGCTGGGCAACGGCTGGCGGCGTGGCGACTGCTGGCGGGACTCGCTCCTCTGCGACGACGGAGTCGAGCGCGTCGCCGCCGCTGCCTCCTCTCAAGCCGCCCAGCGCGCCGGCTCCAGCTGCGTCCTCCGGCGTCGCCGCCTTCTTGGCCCGCCGCGGCTCGCTGCCCCTGGGCACGGAGGGCTCCGTCTCTTGAGGCTTTGTGGGAGACTCCGCGGCGGCCGCGGCTTCCTTGCGCGCCTTCTGAACGGCGCCGGAGGGCAGAAGCGCAACCGGCGCGGGCTGGATGCGGATCTCGTAGGCCTTGTCCACCGACGCCCTCGCTGCCTCGACCTTCTGCCTCTGCTGCAGCGACGTGCTCATCACCAAGGCCAGCGCCGCCGCCGCCGCCACCGATCCGCCCAGCGCCACGCGCACCATCCAGCGCGGCCGCCGCTGCTCCTTGCGCCGCGCCACCTTGGCGTGCGCGTCCACCTGCGCCGGCTCGAGGCCGGCCGGCCGGACGCTGCCTTCCACCTCGATGACCTGCCCGATGTTGCCCTCGTGCTCCAGCTGCGCCTGCGCCCGCGCCGCCGCCAGGATGCGGTCGTCGAAGCCGGCCGGAGGCTCCTCCAACTCCCGCAGCGGCGCCGCCATCCTGCGCGCCTGTTCGATGGCGGCCTTCTCGCGCTGGCACTCGGCGCAGCCCGCCAGGTGCGCCAGAAGCTCCGCCGCGCGCGCCGGTGGCAGCTCGCCATAGGCGAGGTCGAGGAGCAGGTCCTGGGACTCAGGGTGCGTCATGCCCTTCCCAACCGGACGCCCGGCGCTGGCTCGTCCGCAGAGGTGTCCGCATCCACTCCCGCCGCGAGGAGCGCCTTGCGCAGCCCTTCGAGCGCGTAGCGCATGCGGCTCTTCACCGTGTTCTGGTTCACGCCCACCGTCTCGGCAATCTCCTTGAAGGGCAGCCCTGCCTGCTCGCGCAGGATGAAGACCTCGCGCTGCTCGACCGGCAGCGAGAGCAGCGCCTTCTGCAGCACCGGCCGCAGCCGAATGCTCTCGGCGCCCCGGGCCGGATCGATCTCGCCGCCCGCCACGCTGTCCACCAGGGGCGGCTCGTCGTCGGGGCCGGTCTGGTCGAGGCTGTCGGCCTTGCGGAAGCGGTCGCGGCGGCTGGCGTCGACGCAGAGGTTGCGGGCGATGGTGTACAGCCAGGTCTGGAAGCGCGCCCGCTGTTCCCAGGCCTGCGCCCCCTTGACGATGCGCAGGAAGGTCTCCTGCGCCAGGTCCTCCGCTCTCGCTCGGTCGCCCAGCATGCGCAGCAGGAAGGTGAAGAGGGGGGCGCGATGCCGGCGCAGCAGGAGCTCGAAAGCCCCTGTGTCGCCCTGCTGGTAAGCGGCCAGCAGCTCCTCGTCGGTTCGTTCCTGTCCCATGGCAACGCGCGGCGAAGCGCGATGATCTAACTAACACAGGGATCGGGGCCCGGGCGCGCGGGAAGGGCTTGGACAGGGCTCGGACACGGCCGTCTGTCGAGCTAGGCGGCCCGGGACTCGGGCGAGAGGCCGTGGTGGTTCGCCGGCGGCCGGAAGCCGGTCGGCGCGCGGGGAAGCTGCAGCTCGTTGATCGGGCCGCGTGCTCCCCGCAGGCAGTGGATGAGCAGGCGGACGGCGCGAGGGTCGTAGTGCCCGGCCTCGGCGTCCTCGGCCAGCTGATCGACCGCCCCCCGCGCATTGAAGGGAACCAGGCGGAACGGCCGCGGGCACACCAGCGCGGCGAAGGCGCTGGCCACGGCGATCAGGTCGAGGCCGCGCAGGGGGGGCTTCCCCGGCATCCGCGGATAGCCGAAGCCGGCGCGGGTATGGTGGAGCAGCGCGAAGTGGACCGCCGGCGCATCGCCCAGCGCGCTGGCGAGGACCAGCGCGCCCAGCAGCGGATGATCCTCCAGCGCCAGCGCCTCGGCGTGGGTCAGGTGGTCGCGCTTGAAGCGCAGCCGCGTCCCGACGTGCAGCATGCCGAGGTCGTGAACCAGCGCCCCGCCCACCATCCGCGGCACGCCGGGGCCCGTGCCCAGCGCGGCCCGGAAGAGGCGGGCGGCGGCGATGCCGGTGAAGAGCGCGTGCTGGTAGCGGGGGCCGTCCTGCTGGCGCAGCGCCTCCAGCTCGTCCCAGACAGGCTGCGGAAAGCGCACCTCGGAGAGGGCGTCGGCCGCCAGGGCGCGGCTCGGCTCGGAGCCGGCGAGGTGGAGCAGCGCGGGCGACTCGAAGGCCGCCAGCACCGTCTCCGCGTGGGTGGTCTCGAAGAGCGGCCGCTCGCGAACGCCGCGCGGCGCCTTGCCGGCGATCTCCTTGAGGAGCGGGAGGTCGACGATCTGTCCCCGCGAGGCCACCCGCCGTCCGTCGGCGGAGAGGAGATCCTTGGTCAGAACCGTACCGGAGTGCCCGAGCTCCATGCCGCCTCCAGCCCCAAGTCGGGCAGGCCAAGGATGTTAGTTAAGGCCCCCGGGTGAGAGGCAAGGCCTCTGGGGTGAGCGCGGCGGCTACGTTTCCGCAGGCTCCCCGGGCGGCGCCTCTTCCGCGGAGGCTTCGGCCTCGCCGGGAGCGGCGGCGCTGCTGGCCTCACTCTCGGCGGCGGCGCGCTCGGCAGCGGCCTGGGTGCGGCTCTCGCGGATCTCGTTGGCCACTTCGTCCGGGTCGAGGAGCTGGTGGCGTTGGAGAACGCGCGCCAGCGCCGCGAGCAGGCGCAGCGCGCCGACCCCGTCGTTGGGATCGACGCCGACGGAGGCCAGCGTGCCCAGGTCTTTGGCGGAGAGCGGGGTGGTGGCTTCCAGCGCCTGCCCGAACCAACCCGCGCCCTGCGGCTCCGACTCGGCGGGCGGCGCGACCCAGCCCTCCAGCTTCAGCTCACCCTGCTCGGCGAACGCCTCGTCGGCGGGCGCCTCGGCCGGTGGCTCGACGCCGTCGCCGGGCACGGCGAACTCGCTGGTGGATGGGGCGGCCTGCTCGGCCGGTGGCGCTTCCTCCGCGGGCGCCTCGCCCCACTCGGGCGGCGCTTCGGTTTCGACGGCAGCCGGCTCTGCTTCAGCCTCGGTTGGGGCGGGAGCTTCAGCCTCGGCGGCGGCGGCGGCGCTCGCCAGAGCGAACTTATCGGTGGGCGGCGAGACCACGTGCCCCGGCTCCACGGCCGGCACCGCAGACCCTTCGGGCAGATCGCTCCACGCCTGCGCCGGCGGCTCGGCTTCCCACGCGGGAGCGTCGCCTCCTGCTGCGAGCGGGTCTTCGCTGGTGGCCCAGGCGTCGGGAGCGTCTGCCGAGGGGTGCTCGCCCACAGCGGCGTCGGCTTGGGCGGCGTCGTCGGGCGGCGCTCCCTCCCGCGCCGGCTCGTCGTGCGGCGCGGCTTCCTCCGTCGGCTCGTCGTGCGGCGCGGCTTCCTGCGCCGGCTCGTCGTGCGGCGCCGCTTCCTCCGCCGGCTCATCGTGCGGCGCGGCTTCCTGCGCCGGCTCATCGTGCGGCGCGGCTTCCTCTGCCGGCTCATCGAAGCGCGCCGCTTCCTGCAGCTCTCCCTCTGCGGCGGCCTGCTCCGCCGCGGGCTCCGCGGCGACGGCTTCGTCGCTCCAGGCCGGCGCTTCGGGCGCGTCGTCCGCCGCCTCTGCGGTTCCGATGATGGCGTCCATGGGCAGCTCTTCGCCGGCCGTCTCCCCCGAGGTGGCCGCGGGCTGCTCGCCGCCCCAGCCCTGGTCGGATCCCCACGCCGCGCCGGCCTCCGCCGCGGGCTGCGCCTCGCCGCCCCAACCCTCCGCCGCCTGTTCCGGTGCCGCCTGCTCCGGCGCCGCGCTCCAGCCCTGTGCAGCGCCGAAGCCGTCGGGCTCTGCGGGAGCCGCCTCGGCCCATCCTTCCGCCGGCGTCTCTGCGGAAGTCTCGGCCTGCCAACCTTCCGCCGGAATCGCGGCGCCCCACCCGCCCTCGGGCTCCTGGGCTTGCGCGGCGGAAGGCTCGAGCCCCTCCAGCTGCGCCGCCATCTCCGCGCCTTCGTGCGGGACGCCGGCGGACTCGAGGCCCTCGATCTCGTCGGCGGCGCTGCCCTCGCCGGCCACCTCTTCCTGCCCGGCGACCGCGTCGCCGAACTGGGAGTGCGCGGCGATGGGCTCGAGGCCCATCATCTGTCCGTCGTCCGGCGGCAGCTCGAGCGGCTCCGGATTCGGCGGCCCCGGAGGCGTGGGCACCGACATCGATTCGTCGGGCTCGATCTCCTCGAGCTTCTGCTCGGGCTTCGCGGCCATGATTGGAATCGGCGGCGGAATGTAAGGTGTGCCGCCGGCCGGCGTCATTCGTGTCTCCGAGGCGGCAGGCGCCATCGCTCCGAGCGGAGCCACCCGCTTGGGAAATTCCTGCGACTGCGACTGCGGCGGCGGCGG
>JANXXR010000158.1 GCA_025350525.1 Deltaproteobacteria bacterium | reverse complement strand
CGCCGAGGCGCCGGACTGACGCTCTGCGAGCGTGGTCTGCCCCTGCAGTCCTGTCTCGACGCGGTCGCTCGCTCCGCACTGAGCCTTGGGCACGGAAGTCAACCATGGAACCCGAGCCGGCGCCGGCGCCGAACTCCCGCCTCCGCAACTCGCAGCGAGCAGGCCCAGCAAGAGCAGGCTGATTGGGCTCACCCACTCCTCGACGCTTCTCCTCACGGCGCTAACGTCGGACATTGCGGCGCTCTCCTCACGTTTGTCGCTGGACTGCTGGCGCTTGTGGTGTCATCGAAAAGTTCGGAGGTCAAGACGCATCGCGTCCAGGATGCTGGCCATGCGCCTGCGGCCATGCCGTGGGTCCCGCCTTCGTCCTCGAAGTGGTCTTTCGGGGCGTGGCAGGTGACCCGGCCGGTTGCCCTTCTCGACGGGGCAGCCGAAGTCCGGGCCTCCAGCTCGCAGTCCGAACGAGCAGGGGATTCGTACGGTCGTCGATACTAGTGCGAGGCCCCCAGCTTCACGATGATGGCCCTGCCCGGTTCAACGATGATGTGCCCAATGTTTGGCGCTGCATCGCTGTGACTGAGGTCCGGATCGGGTACACCGTACCGGATGAAATGGTTGATGTCCGAGGCCACTGACTCGGGAGCGCCCCACTGCACGTTGTGACCGATGTCCGACTCCTGGTTTCCAGAGGGCGGGAGTGGAATGAGCCCGTACTGCTTCCAATAGTAGGTCCGGTGATGCGCCGCCGCCGCAGCAGCAAGAGTAACTCGAATCGCTCGTTGGTCCGGATTTTCCAAGAAAATCGAATCCTGAGTGGCCCAAATGACCAACGTGGGCACGTCTCTAGTACCTCGAAGAAGACCACTGGCGAGCAGGACTCCTGGACCTGCGTCATCGGCGACTACGGTTGTGACAACTGGTTCGAATGGAACGGCGACCTCACGTCCCTGCTGGCGGCCATGGCGATGGGACGCCTGCCGGCATGGATCCTGGAGGGGGTGGCGAAGTTCCCGCTCGTCTTCCTGGATTTGGAGACGATGGAGAGAATGCGACTCGTCTGAGCTTCATGGCCAGAAAGGCGCGCGAGGCGAAGCTGCACCGCCGGGTCCTGCACTTCAACGTCACTAATTCCCCGACCGCCGCCTGGACCGCTCAGCAACTCGTCGAGGCGTTCCCCGATGACTCGGCGCCGCGCTACCTCCTTCGCGATCGCGACAGCATCTACGGCGGCGAGTTTCGACGACGGGTGGAGATCTTCGCGCGTCCGATCGGCTACCACACGCAGGCTGGCGAGCTGGTCTACGAGCCGTTCAGCGGTTCCGGCAGCCAGCTCATCGCCGCAGCGAAGACGGGCCGACGCTGCTTCGCGATGGAGCGCTGCGACGCTCGCCGGCCACACGGTTGGCGGCGCTCTCCGCTAAACTGTGTAGATACGCGCAGTGGCGTAGTGCTGTACTCGAGGACGTGAAGCGCGAACACGCCTACGCCGCGGAAACCGGCGTTCTCAATCTCAGCAGGGTCGACCAGGACAAAACAATACTGCGGGACATTGACGATGCCGCGGCTCGATGGCGCCGGCCCTTGAGCGATGCGGGGGTCAAACCACTCGTTTGCTCAGATGTTTTGGTCGCGCGAATCTTACCGTGCGTTTACGCCGATGCGGGCGGGGGCGTTCGCACGCTCTGGACGTTCTACCCGGAAAACTCTTCGACTTGCTCCAGCGATCAGGTCAAGCCCTATCTCGCGGCAATTGGTCAGTAGCTCTCCCAAGGATGAGCTTGCCCGCCGCGAGCAGGTCTGGGACGAGCCCGCCGGTTAGTTCCCCGCTACCACGGCGGCTAGGCAAACGAACTTCGAATTGTGGCACGATCCCTTCCATGGGCGACCCGCTGAAGAACCTGAGTGACTACATCCCCGACGTCGAAGTGCTGTTGAAGCTTCCGCCCGAGGATGTGGCGCCGATCCTCCTGCGGCTCGCGAGAGACGAGTTGTCAGACAGGGGGATGTTTCACCCGAGCAACATGACAAGCCGAACCGCCGGGACCGGCATGAGCGCCACCCGCCTCCCCGCGTACTCCTCGAGGGAGCGCGAGGTGGAAACTGTCGTGAGCGAGGCGTGGGAATGGCTTCGGCACCAGCAGCTGATCGTGCCAGCTCCCGGGACGAACGGCCGGTCCGGGTGGATGGTGTTCAGCCGCCGCGGGGCAGAACTGGCGAGCGCGGACGAGGAGGACTTCGCCCGGTTCCGAGGGGCGGCAACGTTTCCCAAGTCGCTCCTCCATCCGTCCATCGCGGACAAGGTCTGGATGGCGCTCCAGCGCGGCGACCTCGACGGCGCGGTCTTCACCGCCTTCAAGAGCGTCGAGGAGGCCGTGCGCTTGGCGGGCAAGTATGAGCCGAGCGATATCGGCGTGCCGCTGATGAGGAAGGCGTTCGACAAGAACAACGGCGCGCTGACTAGTGCCTTGCAACATGAAGCTGAGCGCGACGCGCTCGCGCATCTGTTCGCCGCCGCGATCGGCTACTTCAAAAACCCGCAGTCGCACAGGACGGTAGCCATCAAGGACGCGCGCGAGGCGCAGGAGATGGTGGTCTTCGCTTCGCATCTCCTTCGCATCGTTGACTCGCGCCGGCGGCCCTGACTCGCACCGTCGAGCGGAACGTCTGACCGGTCTGCGCGTTCTCGGCGTAAGCTCAAGGGACGTGTCGCCACCGGTCTCCGAGGGTCCCACGCCATCACCGCGATTTCGTTTGCTCGCTTCATTGCGACGCGCCGACCCTGGGTATCGCGACGCGCGACACGTATCCCTCGCAGATGCGCTTCGTGTCGGCCTCCGACGGCTCGTGGTCGCAGACGATCTCGACGGGCAGGCGCGCGCGTCCGTGCAGGACGTTGACCAGGTTCAGTACCGCGGCGTCGTCGGGAGCGGCATGGTCTTCCCCCCGGAAGAGGCGCGATACTGGGCGCTCGCGTCGAGCTTTGCCCAGCGGAACTCAGCGCGGTCGAACTGCTGACGCTCAGCGTTCGGCGGATTTGCGCGAAGGCGTGATTGCGGCCTTGGGGCGGCGCTCGTGGATTTCGGGAGGGGCGCAGACCGGTATTTCCCTCGACTCCGCCGCTGCCTCCACGGAAGGCGGCGGCGGGCTCTGCACGAACTGGTGGATGAACATTCCGGTCGCGAAGAGCAACAGCGCCACCGCGCCGGCCAGCGCCCTTCTGGTCTGGACCTTCATCGTGCCGACCGACAAGACTGCCAGCGCCTCGTGGGCCGGCGCGCATTGCGGGTCGCGGTCGATGGTCTCGC
>JANXXR010000131.1 GCA_025350525.1 Deltaproteobacteria bacterium | reverse complement strand
TGTGATCAGCGCGCTCGTCGCCTACAACGCGCGACCGCGCCGACTCTTCGCGCCGCTCCCTCGGAATGGCGAGACGCCCGAGTACGTGCGCCACGTCCTCGCCTACTACGAGGCGTACCAGCACGAGGACCTGCGCACGGTGCCGGTCGGGAGCGGTCGATCAGGCCCTTCGCGCTCGAGCTCACGATTTACTGCAGTCCACCCACGCAAGGAGTCTTCACAATGCCCTCCCACAACCACGTCGAACTGATCGGTCACCTCGGACGCAAGCCCGAGCTTCGCCACACGAAGAGCGGTACTCCCGTCGCCAGCTTCTCGGTCGCAACGAATGAGTCCTGGTACGACGACGAGCGACGGCTGCAGGAACGAACCGACTGGCATCGCATCGTCGCCTGGGGACGCCTCGCCGGAACCCTCTCTGAGAACCTCGACACCGGCAGCCAGGTCCACATCATGGGTGCGCTGCGCACGCGCGAGTGGACGGACGACGCCGGCGTGAAGCGGTGGACCACGGAGATCCATGCGGGTCGCGTGCTCTTTCTCGGCCGCAGGTCGCAGCGCTCCGACTGGCCGGACAACGTTGAACCAGCGCCGCCAGACCAGGACGCGGAGATGAACGTCGCCGAGGACGAGATCCCATTCTAGGAACCTTGTCAGGGGAGGCGCGTATGAGTGAAGCAACCGTCGACGTCCCCATGGACGAGGGCCTCTGGGACGCCAAGGACGTCGCCCGGTACGTAAAGGGGTCGGTGAGCTGGGTCTACAAGGTTGCGGAGGCGGGGCTGCTGCCCTGCCTTCGCATCGGGTCGATGTTGAGGTTCGAGCCTGAAGTCGTGCGGGCATTCGTGCGCAGTACGCGAGCGGGCAGCGCGAAGGCACGCTAGCGTAGGAGAGGGAGGGAGGTCCGATGGCGACCGTGTTCGAGCGCGATGGCGTGTGGATCGCAAAGTGGCGGGATGCCGCGGGGCGCTGGCGCCAGAAGCGGACCTCGTGCGTGACCAAGAGCGAGGCGCGCCGGTTCGCCGAGGACTTGGAGCGCAAGGGTGAGCGGCAGCGCGAAGGCCTCGAGCCGTTGCCGAGCAACGCGCCACCGATGACCTTTGCCGCGCTCCTCGACTGGTGGTGGGAGGAGTACGGGCAGAGGCTTCGCGGTCGCGACCTCCGGCGATTCGCCGACAAGCACCTGCGCGCTCCGATGGGCAACCTCACCCTGCGCGAAGTGTCGACGTCCCAGATCGAGGGGCTGCTGCAGCGAGAGTCGCGCGACTTGGCGCCGAAATCGCTCAACCACATCCGCGGTCTCTTCCACCGCATCTTTGCGTTGGCGATCAAGCGCGAGAAATGGGTCGGACCCAACCCAGCCGCCAGTGTCGAGCGGCGGAAGTCCCCCAAGCGGCTGCCGCAGTACCTGCGGCTCGAAGAAGTGCCGCGGCTGCTCAACGCGCTCACCCCGAAGTGGCGCCCCCTCTTCGCCACCGCGATCTTTACGGGCATGCGCCAGGGCGAGTTGCTCGGCCTGAAGAAGAACTGCGTCGACCTGCAGGCGAACACGGTCGAGGTGAGCGCGAGCTACGACGCGCCCACCACGAAGGGTGGCCACGCTGACCTGTTGCCAATCGCGCAGCTACTGCGTCCGTTCCTCGTTGACGCGATGAAGCGGTCGCCATCGGACCTCGTGTTCCCCCGGCCCGACGGCACCATGCATTCGCCCGAGTTGAAGCTCGACCATGTGCTGCGCCGCGCGCTCGGACGAGCCGGCATCGTCACGGGCTACATCCACAAGTGCCGGCGTCATCACTGCGGCTACGAGGTCAAGGCCTCGACCAGCGAATGCGGGCGCTGCCCGAAGTGCAATATGCGTCTCTGGGCGAAGGCGATCCCGCGCCACGTTCGCTTCCACGACATGCGACACACGACGGCGACGCTGCTCCTCAAGGAAGGCGTGCCGCTCGCGACCGTGCAGCGCGTGCTGCGGCACACGGACCCGCGGCTGACGACGGAGATCTACGGTCACCTCGACGTCGAGGACATGCGCGCAGGACTCGACCGACTCCGGATTGCGACGACGAGCGCGCCGCCCCAGGTCCCTGCTGGAGTGCAGGATTCCAACAAGGTCATCCAGCTTTTCAGCCCAAATGGTGCGCCGGTGGTGCGGGGCGGCGCGTCATCCGAAAAAACAAGCCCGGTCCCCTCGTCGAATGCCAAGGAAGACCGGGCTTTGCGAAAGTCGGGGAGACAGGATTCGAACCTGCGACCCCCTGGTCCCGAACCAGGTGCTCTACCAGGCTGAGCCACTCCCCGAAAAGACTTGCCCCAGACCGACGGGGCGCAGGGAAGTAACGTAAAGCCTGCCCGGCGTCAATCCCGGAGCGGCGCTCTCTCGGCTGCTTGCCGCGGACCGCTCGCGGGGGCATCCTGCGCCGCCGTGGCCCTCCTCGCCTTGTCCCGCTACGTCTCGTTTCACGCCCGCGGCGACGCCGTCTTCGCTTGGCACGGCCTGACCGGCGACGTCGCCGAGATGAGCCGCGACGTCCTCTCGCTGCTGCTGGCCTTCGACCCGCCCGCCGACGAGGAGCAGGTCATCGCTGCGCCGCCGGAAGGGCTGGGCAAGGATCAGGCGCAGGAGTTCTTGGGGGTCCTCCGCTCGCGCCGGTTCCTCGTGCAGGCGGGGTCGGGCGGGCGGCATCCCGACGAGATGTCGCCGCTCCTGGCCGGCGTCCCCCGCATCCCGCGCGCTACCGTCTACCAGCGCAGCGGCGATGCGGTCACCGTCTACACGCGGACCGGCGAGGCGCTCGCGCTCGACCCGGTCACGGCGCGGCTCTTCCTGCGCTGCGACGGAGAGAAGAGCCTGGGCCAGGTGCTCGGCGACGCGGGACCGCAGGCGCTGCCCGACCTGCTTCGCCTCGCCCGCGCCGACGTGGCCGCCCTCAAGATCCTGGCGAAGCCGGTCTCGCAAGGCGGCGTGCAGCTCAACCCGGCGGCAGAGTCGACCATGCCGTATCCGGAGCTGCCCGACGCGCGCGCCTATGCCAAGGGAGGCCCACCTCCGCAGCCCAAAGCAGAGGACGAGGCGACCTTTGCCTCGCTCTTCGCGGCGCCGCACCAGAGCCTGGGCGGCAAGACCTACGCGCAGGCCATCGTCGACGAGCTTCACCGCCGCGACGCCTTCAAGGAAGTCCGTGGGCGCAAGGCGCGGGTGCTGGCGCTCGGCATCGACCTGGGCGAGGCGCTGCGCCACCACCTGCCCGACGTCGAGGTGGAGTCGAACATCGCGCGCATCACCGAGAGCGAAACCTTCGACGCGGTGGTGGCGAGCGAGATCGCGCTGCAGCTCGGCTTCTCCGAGGGGAAGAACGCCGGCGCGCTGGCGCTGGTGCGCGACGGGGCTGCGGCGCTGGCTCCCGGCGGCGTCCTCTTCGTAGCCGACTTCGGCGACCCGAAGGATCCGGCAAGCGCCACCAGCATCCGCTTCGCCGATCTGCAGGCGGAGGCCACCGGGCGCGGGCTCTCGGCGCGGGTGGTCCCGCTCGCGGAAGCGGTCAGCCTCGACACCGCGGAGCTGGCGCTCTCCACCACCAAGGCTTCGTTTCCGGCGCTGCGGGCGCTCTTCGCCGCGCACGGCCTCGACCTGACGCGGCGGGCGTGGCTGCGCAGCGAGATCGAGAAGCTGGCGGAGGGCAGGCTTGAACTCGGCAGCGTGCATGGGCTGCAGTGGGCGCCGCTCTCGGAGCGCGCTCTCGGGCTCTCGCCGAAGCAATTCTGGGCGCTGATCGGGAGCAAGCCCGCTCGCACGCTCCACTGAACCAAAGATCAAAGCGCACCGCGAAGTCGCGAAGGCCGCGAAGGCTTGCGCGAAGAAAAGCTTGGGTGGGGACCCAGGTCACGCGCCGGTTCGGTGGTGGCCCCGGGCAAAAGCGAAACCGACCCAACCCTTCGCGTCTTCGCGGTGCGCTTTTGCTTTTTATCTCGCCCAGGGCGCGTAGTCGGGCCCGGCCTGCCGGTCCTGACGGTACTTCTCCGGCACCGCGAAGAGCGGCGACGAGATCATGTAATCGGCCGAGCTGCGGTTGCAGGCGATGGGCACGTCGTAGAGTACGGCGAGGCGCAGGAGCGCCTTCACGTCCACGTCGTGCGGCTGCGGCGTGAGCGGATCCCAGAAGAAGAAGACCGCGTCGATGCGGCCCTCGGCGATGAGCGACCCCAGCTGCGAGTCGCCGCCCATCGGGCCAGAGAGCAAGAGGTGCATGGGCCGCTCCAGCTCCGCCTGCAGAATGGTGCCCGTGGTGCGCGTCGCGTAGATGGTGCAGCGCGAGAGCGTGCCGCGGTTGAAGTGGGCCCACTCCACCATCTCGTCCTTGCGACGGTCGTGGGCCACCAACGCGATGATCGGTCGAGGAGCGTCCGGCCTCAGGAGCAGCGTGACTTTTCCATCCATGCCCGCAAGCTTTGGACGCACTGTGTCATCGGCAAGTCACGACTCGGCGGCGGCCGTCCGCAGGGCGGAGATCGCCTGCGCGTAATCTTTCCGGCCGAAGACGGCCGTCCCTGCCACGAGCACGCTGGCGCCCGCATCGACCACCCTGCGAGCGGTCTCGGGCGTGATGCCGCCGTCCACCTCGATCACCGTCTCCAGTCCGCGCTTGGTGATCCACTTCGCCAGCTTGTCGATCTTGGGCAGGCAGCTCTCGATGAAGCTCTGCCCGCCGAAGCCCGGGTTCACCGTCATCACCAGGATCAGGTCCAACGCATCGAGCGCGTACTCGATGTCCTTGGGCGGCGTGTGCGGGTTGAGCGAGACGCCGGCCTTGGCGCCGGTGGCGCGGATCTGCTGCAGCGTCCGGTGCAGGTGCGGCGACGCCTCGACGTGCACGGTGATGTTGGCAGCGCCGGCCTTGGCGAACGCCTCCACGTACTTCTCCGGCTCGACGATCATCAGGTGGCAGTCGAGCGGCTTCTGCGCGACCTTCTTCATCGCCGCCACCACCGGCGGCCCCCAGGTGATGTTGGGGACGAAGCGGCCGTCCATGACGTCGACGTGGATCCAGTCGGCGCCGGCCTGCTCGACGGCGCGGATCTCCTCGCCGATGCGCGAGAGGTCGCAGGAGAGCAGCGAGGGAGCGATGAGCAGCGGGGCCATCTAAATCCTCCTCAGGCGGGCGGCGAAGAATCCGTCGGTGCCGGTGCGATGGGTCAGCGTGCGCAAGCAGCCGCGGGGGTCGAGGCACTCGGGCGCAAAGCCCGCCGGGGCGGCGTCGAGGCGGAACTGCGGCGTCGCCCCGAGGAAGCGATCGACCTGCTCGTCGCACTCCTCGGGCGTCAGCGTGCAGACCGCATAGACGAGCAGCCCGCCCGGCTTCACGTAGCGCTGCACGGCCGCGAGCAGCTTCGCCTGCAGCTGCGCCAGGCGGTCCACGTCTTCGGGCGTGCGGCGCAGCTTCACCTCCGGATGCCGGCGCAGCGTGCCCAGCCCTGAGCAAGGGGCGTCGAGCAGCACGAGGTCGAAGCTCTGGTCCGCAGCTCCCGGAATGGGCAGGGCGACGTCGGCGGCGAGCGTCTGCAGATTCGAAAGGCCCAGCCGCGTGGCAGCCTCGGCGATGGTCTTGACCTTGCGCGCATGCAGGTCGACCGCCAGCACCGAGCCCGCCAGCTCCGCCAGCTGGCAGGCCTTGCCGCCCGGCGCCGCGCAGGCGTCGAGCACCCGCGCATCGGGCGCCGGCGCGCAGTAGAGGCCCACCAGCTGCGCGCCTTCGTCCTGCGCCTGGAAGAGCCCTTCGTCATGGCCCTCGATGTCGAGGGCGGGCGGCGCGCCGGAAGCGAGGACCAGCGCGTCGGGAGCCCAGCGCCCCGGCACGGCTTCGATGCCCGCGCGCAGCAGCGCCGCCCGCGCGTCGGCCAAAGCGCCGCGCTTCACCCGCACCACCGCCTGCGCCTGCTTCTGGTTGGCGATGCAGAGCTGCTCGGCCTCCGCGGCGCCCAGCCAGCGCGACCAGCGCTCGACGATCCAGCGCGGATGCGCGGTCAGCGCCGAGACGTGGCCCACCGGATCGACCTCGCGCGAGGGCGGCAAAGGCGCGGCGCGCGTCTCCGAGAGCCGGCGCAAGACGGCGTTGACGAAGCCCGAGGCCCGCGCCGCCTTCAGCTCCTTGGCCAGCTCGACCGCCTCGTTGACCGCCGCCCGCGGCGGAACTTTATGGTGGTGAAGCAGCTCGAAGGCGCCCAGCCGCAGGCAGACCCGCACCGGCTCGTCCAGCTCCGCAAGCGCGCGGTCGCTGTGGGCCGCGAGCGCGCGGTCGAGCTCCAGCTGCCAGCGCAGCGTGCCGTAGGTCAGCTCGGTGGCCAGCGCCGCCTCGCGCGGCTCGAGCACGCCCGCTTGCCGCATCGCCGCGTCGAGCGCCAGGTTGGCGAAGGCGCCGCCCGTCGAGACCCGCAGGAGCACCTCGGCCGCGATGCGCCGCGCCGGCGTGGTCATCGGGAGGAGGCTCTGGAGGTGGCTCTGAGGAGCTGCTGCGCCTCGGCGGCAGCGCGCACGTCGCCGGCCGACCCCGCCGACTCCTCGAGCCCGCGCAGCGCGTGCAGCCGGTTGGGCCGCAGCTCGAGAACCTTGCGGAAGGCCTCCTCCGCCTCGGCGAACCGGTGCGACCGCACGAAGAGATCGCCCAGCTCTTCGCGCGCAGGCCGCCAGATCGCAGGGCCCTGCGCCGGCAGTTTGTCCTCGACGTCGGCCAGCGCGCGGGTGGCCTCGATGGCCTCGCCGATGTCTCCCGAGTTGCGCAGCGAGTGCGCCTGCGCCTGCTTGGCCCTGGCGACGAGCCGCCCCACTTCCAGGTAGTGCGCGCCGTACCCGGCCCTGGCAGCGAAGCGCGCCCGGACCTCCGTCCACTGCGCGGCGGCCTCGGCAGCTTCCGTCTCGTCGCCCGCCGCTGCGGCTGCATCGAGCCGGGCCCGCGCCGCGAAGACCCGCGCACCGAGCTCGTACGGCGTGTGGTTCGGACCTTCGTACTTGAGCTGCGTGTCGAGGTAGCCGGGCTCGTCCTCGGCGGCCAGCGGCGCCATCGCCAGCAGCTCGCCTGTGCGCGCCCACTCCTGCGTCGCCGAGAGCCACTGCAGCGCCAGCATCGCCTGCGCCTGGCGCAACTCCGGATCTTTCTCCTGCGCCGCCAGCTCGCGGACCCGCGCGATCATGGGCAGCACTTCGCCTTCCTTGCCCTGCTCCAGCCGCGCCTCGGCCAGCCAGCTGTAGCTGTGCCAGTCGCCGCGCGAGACGGGCAGTTCATGCCGGGCCACGAAGTCCATCCCCGCCTTGACCGCGGCCAGGTTCGAGGCTTCGACCTGCGGCCACATCCCCAGCTGCACGAAGATGTGCGACGGCATGTGCAGCGCGTGCCCTGCCGAAGGCGCGATCTGCGCGTACTTTCTTGCCGCCGCGAGCGCGAGGATGGCGTGGTCGGGCGAGTCGCAGGCGTGGATGAGGTAGTGCGCCGCGCCCGGGTGATCGGGGTGGCGCGCGAAAACCTCCAGCGCCAGCGCGGCGGCCTGCATGGCGCGCTTGACGTTGGTGCCGCGGTCGGAGTTG
>JANXXR010000126.1 GCA_025350525.1 Deltaproteobacteria bacterium | reverse complement strand
CTCGGCTCCGCGCGGACGCGCCCCCGAGCGCCGCTCCGCGCCTGCCTCCGCCGAGGGCGGAAGGCCCGGCCGCGTCTTCCGCCTCGAAGGCGGGCGGCCCGTCGCGGTAGCGGTGCGGCTCGGCATCACCGACGGCGCCCGCACCGAAGTGGTCGACGGGCTCGCCAGCGGAGACTCGGTCATCGTCGGCGCCGCCAGCGACGCCGCCGCGCCGCAGAAGGCCCGCCGTGGTCCCTTCTGATCCGGGCGCCACCGTCGGGACCAGCGCCCGCGCCGTCCTCGAGACCAGCGCCCGCACCATCGTCGAGACCAGCGCGCTGGAAAAGATCTACCGGATGGGCGACGTCGAGGTGCGCGCCCTGCGCGGCGTGACCCTCGCGGTCAAGGCCGGCGAGTTCGTGGCGGTGATGGGCGCCTCGGGCTCCGGCAAGAGCACCTTCATGAACCTGGTCGGCTGCCTCGACCGGCCGACCCGCGGCTCCTACCGGCTCGACGGCGAGGACGTGGGCCAGCTCTCCCGCGACCAGCTGGCGCGGGTGCGCGGGCGGCGCATCGGCTTCGTCTTCCAGGGCTTCAACCTCCTGCCGCGCACCACCGCCCGGGAGAACGTCGAGCTGCCGCTCCTCTACCAGGGCATCGCCGCGAAGGATCGCCGCGCGCGGGCCATCGAGTCCCTGCGCCGCGTCGGCCTCGAAGACCGCCTCGACCACACGCCCGCGCAGCTGTCGGGAGGCCAGCAGCAGCGGGTCGCCATCGCCCGGGCGCTGGTCAACCGGCCCGCGCTGCTGCTCGCCGACGAGCCCACCGGCAACCTCGACTCGCGGACCAGCGTCGAGGTGATGGACCTCTTCCAGGAGCTCAACGACCAGGGCCTCACCATCGTGCTGGTCACGCACGAAACCGACATCGCCCAGCACGCCCGCCGCATCGTGACTTTTAAAGACGGCGTGGTCGTCGCCGATCACCCGGTCGAGGGGCGGCGCCTGGCGCGCCAGGAAAGGACGGGCGCGTGACGCTGCTCGCGGCCTTCCGGACGGCGCTGCGCGCGCTCACCCGCAACCTGCTGCGCTCCTTCCTCGCCATCCTCGGCATCATCATCGCCGTCGCGGCGGTGGTGGCGACGGTGAGCATCGGCCAGGGCGCGCAGGCCAAGGTGGCGCAGCAGATGGCCTCGCTCGGCTCGAACCTGCTCATCGTCCTGCCCGGCTCGATGAACCAGCACGGCACCGCCTCCGGCACCGGCGCCGCGCAGTCGCTCACGCGGGAGGACGCCCGCGCCATCGAGCGCGAGCTGACCGGCTCGGTGGCCGCGGTGGCGCCCGTCAACCGCACCAGCGCGCAGGTGGTCTACGGCGATCAGAACTGGTTCACCCAGGTGCAGGGAACGACCTCCGCCTATCTCGAGATCCGCAGCTGGCCCGTGATCGCCGGCGAAGCCTTCGGGCCGGAGGACGACGGCGCCGCCACCAAGGTGTGCCTCCTGGGCAAGACGGTGGCCGACAAGCTCTTCGCGCCCGGCGCGCCAGTGGTGGGCGAGCAGATCCGGGTGAAGCACGTGCCCTGCAAGGTGAAGGGCGTGCTCTCGCCCAAGGGGCAGAGCTCGTTCGGGCAGGATCAGGACGACCTCATCGTCATGCCCTGGTCCACGCTGGTGCGGCGCATCGTCGGCTCGCAGGCCGACTCGGTCGGCCAGCTGATGGTCTCGGCGCGCACGGCGGAGTCGGTGCCGCGCGCCGAGCGCGAGGTCTCGGCGCTCCTGCGCCAGCGCCACCACCGCCCCGACAGCGACGTGCAGGACTTCCAGGTGCGCAACCTCGCCGACATGCAGGAGGCGGCCCGGGAGAACGCGCACACCATCGCGGTGCTGCTCGGCTCGGTGGCGCTCATCTCGCTGCTGGTCGGCGCCATCGGCATCGCCAACGTCATGCTGGTCTCGGTGACCGAGCGCACCCGCGAAATCGGCATCCGGCTCTCGGTGGGCGCGCGCGCGCGGGACGTGCTCTTGCAGTTCCTCACCGAAGCGGTGGCGCTGGCCACGGTGGGCGGGCTCTTCGGTCTCCTGCTCGGCGTCGGCGTCTCCACCTGGATGGCGTTGCGCTCGCAGTGGCCCACGCTGCTCTCGGTGCCCGCCGCGGCCGGCGCGCTGGGTCTCGCCGCGCTGGCAGGAGTGCTGGCGGGCTTCTATCCGGCGCTGCGCGCCTCGCGGCTCGACCCGATCGAGGCGCTGCGCTTTGAGTAGCGGGACGCGGGCCTCTGGCCCGAGGCATCAGGCATCAGGCCTCAGGCTTCAGGTTTTGAAGAGGCGAAGTCGTCTGGGGTGAGGCGCTCGCCCCTGCCCAATTTGGTGAGGGTGATTCGGTGGACGCTCGCGTCGTGGTCGTGCTGGGCCCGGGTGCGCTTGCGCATCGAGGCGAGAGGCAGCTTCATCCGCAGGTTTTTCGCGAGGCGCGCGTCGTTGCGGGCGAGGAAGCTCCAGTACATCGGCGTCAGCGGGCAGTCGCGGCGCGGGTCGAAGGCGCAGCCCGCGCAGAAGTCGCTCATGCGATTGAGATATGCGGCGCCGGCCACATACGGCTTGGTGGTCATCAGATCGCCGGGCGCGAACGAGCCCATCGCCAGCACGTTGGGCTCCACCACCCAGTCGTAGGCGTCGAGATAGGCGACCCAGAACCAGTCGGTCAGCTCGCGGGGCGAAGCCCCGAGCAGCGTGGCGATGTTGCACAGCACCATCAGCCGGGTGATGTGGTGGCTGTAGGCGTCGCGCCAGACGTCGCTCACCACGCTGTCGAGGCAGTTCAGGCCGGAGGGCGCGCCCCAATACGCAGGCGGCAGGGGCGCCGTGGCCTCGAGCGCATCGAGCCGCAAGGCCGCGCCCGACGGCAGCCGCCGAAATCCATCGGTCGCTTCGTGCACGTGCCGGACGAACTCGCGCCACCCGAGGATCTGCCGGACGAATCCTTCCCGCGAGGCGAGGGGTGCGGCGGCACTGGCGGCCTCCTGTACCAGCCGCCCGGGGAGCAGGCGGTGGAGGTTGAGCAGGCCGGCGACGCGGCTGTGGAACAGCGACGGCGAGCGCTGCGCCATCGCGTCCTCGAAGGGGCCGAACCAGGGCAGGAGCGCGAGCGCCCGCGACCAGAGCGCCTCGGCGTCGGCGAGCGTGGCCGGCAGCGCGTCGGGGTCGAGCGTGCCCGGGTGATCCGCATAAGACTCCCCGATCAAGTTGCAGACCTCGTCCTTGATGTCGTCGCGGGGAAAGCGGGGCTCCTCGGGGGCGGGCGGGTCGCCGGTCCAGCGCCGCCGGTTCTCGGTGTCGAAGCTGAAGCGCCCGCCGATGGGCTTGTCGTTCTCCATCAAGAGGCCGGTGCCGCGGCGCACGTGCCGGTAGAAGGCGTCCATGCGAAAGGGCGGACGCCCGCCGTGCTGGCTCTCGCGGAAGTCGGTCTCGCTGGTGAGCCAGCCCTCGTGGGGCTGGACCTGGATGGCGCCGGAGTCGGCCAGCGGCTGCAGCTCGACGCGCAGCTCCCGCTCGGCGGCGCGCATCATCCGCAGTGGCCCCAGCTCCTTGGCCAGCGGCGCCAGCGCAGCAGCGTAGCCGTCGGGCGAGACGAGGTGGCGGACCGCGACGCCGCGCGCCGCCTGCTCGAGCGCGAAGTGGCGCAGGTTGGCCAGCACCAGCGCCAGCTTCTGCTTGTGGTACGGCCGCCGCGCGGCCTTGGCGGGGGTCTCGACGAGGACGATTCCCAGCGCACTGGCCGGCTCGCGCGAGAGCGGGCCTAACCCATCGCTCAGCTGGTCGGGTGGCACGAAGACCCAGCGCCGGCCGCGCTCGGCGTGACGGTGCCGGCGCAGGGCTTTGCGGAACACGCTCATGGGCGGCGTATGGGCAGGTGGCGCCCCGCAAGTCCACCCCTTCCGGTGCACTCTCGCGAGCGGCGGCTGCGCCCGATGCATACCGTGGGGAAATGAGACTTGCCCTCCTGCTCGCGCTCGCGCCTCTCGCCGCCTTTGCCGAGAGCACGCCCGCGCACTTCTACGTCGCCGCCGACCCGCTGCCCTACGCGCTCCATGGCTTCTCCATCCACGGCGGTGTCGTCCTGCCCGGCGGAAGGTTCAGCGTCGAGTCGGCGCTCTTTTCTTCTCGCCTCTCCGAGTCGCTGCTCACGCTGGTCGAGCCGGGCAACCAGGGCTTCACCGCCGACCTGAAGGGCATCACCGTCGAAGGCTACTGGCATGCGGTCCAGTGGACCCGCAACGCGCTGCTCCTGGGCGCGCAGTTCCACTTCGATCGGTTCGCGGCGCATTACGCAGGCGAGACGGGAGAAGGGCGGGTCGATCAGATCTACGCCTTCCCGACCGTCGCGTTCCTGGCCTTCCCGTTCGACGGCGCCGGCTTCTTCGTCAAGCCCTTCGTCAGCGCCGGGCTGCCTCTGTTGGGCTCGCGCACCGCCGAGGTGGGCGCGCACACCTTCCACCAGCTGCGGGTGTTCCCGCTCGCGACCGTGGTCCTCGGCTGGGAATTCTAGCCGCGGGCCGGCGCGAGCGTCAGGTCGAACTGGACGGTGGCGGTCTCGTCCACCGAGCTGGTCACGAAGACGATGGTGGCGCTCTTCACCACTACGCCAAAGTCCTGCAGCCGGATCTGCGCGCTGCCGTGGATGCGCAGCGCGCCCGGCGTCTTCGCGTCGCGCGAGACGGTGAGCGCAAACTTCGCCGGACGCGAGACGCCGTGCAGCGACCAGGTGGCGTCGAGCGAGACCGGCGTCTCCTTGCCTACCGAAAGCGTCGCCACCGGCGGCGACTGCGCGCCCCGCACCTCCAGCGCGATCTCGGGATAGGCGACCATTCCCGGCGGAATGGCATTGCCCGCGCAGACGTGATCCCTTGGAAATGCCGAGCGCGCATAGTCGAGGCCCAGCGCCTCGCGCATATGGCAATCGCGCTCGGCGTTGTCGCTCTTCAGGTCGTCGATGGGCACCCGCAGGCTGCCGCGCATCGATTCGGGCGCGTCGGGATCGAAGCGCACTTCGCCGGTGGCGCGCAGGGCGCGGACCTCGTGGGTGCCGAAGGTGTAATGGAGCGAGACGGAAATTCCGGGCCCCGCCGCGCCCTGCACGAGCCGGTAGACCTGCGGCGCCTCGGCCCGCGCCGCGGCGGCGAGGAAGGCGATCAGCAAAGCTCGGCGCACCGCCGCCCTCAATAGCCCGGCGCGTTGGGCGCGGCGACGTTGATGGTCCCCCCGAAGGCAGTCGACGACGGATTGAGGCCGTCGTTGAAGGTGCAGGTCTTGGGGCCGGTGCCGAGGGTGGCGGTGAAGTCCTTGCCCCCGGCCAGGCTGGGCGAGGCCAGCTCGGCGCAGCTGGTGGAAGCGATCTGGTGGGCGGCGGTGTCGTTGTTGATGAAGTGCACCTGGCTGCCGCTGCCCGCGTTGACGGAGGCCGGTACGACTCCGGCCGCTTCCAGGGTGACCTGCACCGCCGCGGGGGAAGACTTGGAGCTTCCGCCGCAGGCTGCGAGCACGGCGGCGGCAAGAGCGATGACGAGGCGCATTGCGTTTCTCCTTGATTGCTTCATGATTTCGGACCGACGTCGAACAGGTAGGCGAGGCGGAAGTTCGGGTGCGTGAGGCGGCCCGGATAGTAATCGAGTTCGGCGACGCCTTCCC
>JANXXR010000074.1 GCA_025350525.1 Deltaproteobacteria bacterium | reverse complement strand
AGCGGATGTCGTCGAGGATGAGCTTGGCTTGGGAGAGGCTCTTGGCATTGGCCATGGCGAGGACGGTCTCGACGTAGGTTTGGCAGTCGACCTTGTCGGTGCGAAAGCGCGGCCACGGCTCGGGTCCGCTGCCGTCCCCCAGGGGCAGCTCGCCGTACGGGGTGCCGAGGAAGACTCCGCTCAGCCGCTCGATGCGCTCGGGGAAGGGCAGCGCGTGCACCTGGGCGAGGCGGGCGTCCAGATCGGCGTCCGAGAGCTGGGAGACAGGGCTCAGGAGCAGGGCGGCGAAGAGGGCGGCGATCATGCGCGGATGGTAGCGGGTTTGACACTGCTGCGCGACCGGGTTAGCGAAGTGCAGCTTGCGCCGTCCACCCGCCCTCCTGCTCGCAGCTCTCGCCGTCGGGTGCGGACCCGTGCTGGCCACCAGCGTCGTAGACGACGCCGAGGTGGCGCTGGCCCGCGCCCACGCCGCCGAGGGCGAGAAGTACGCGCTCTACGAGACCACGCTCGCCGACCTCTATCTGGCGAAGGCGAAGGAGGAGCAGGGTCACGCCCACTACTCCGAGGCGCGGGATCTCGCCGCCGATGCGCTCCTGCACGCCGAGGCCGCGACCCGGAAGGCGGGCGAGCGCCGGACCTCCGCCGAAGCGCCGCCCATGCCGACGGCCACCGTGCAGCATCCGGACGTCGCGCCGGCGGGCCGATCCGAAGGCCCACCGGAGCCGGCGCGAACGGTCGTGCAGCCGAGCCAGAAGCCGCCGGCAAGCGCAGCGCCGGCCGCGCCGCCGGAGCGGAAGCCGAAGGCGCCCATCGACCCGGGGAACCTGCCGTGAGGGGCCCCCCGGCCAGCCCGAAAAAAAAATTATTTTTTTTCGCCGGGGGGGTCCTGCTGCTCTCCTCCTGCGTGACCGGCGCGGCCCTGCGCCAACGCGCACTAGGAGTGGACGCCGACGTCAAGGTGGCCCGCGACCAGAACGCGCAGAGCTGCGCCTCCCGCGACCTGGCCGTCGCCGAGGCCAACCTGCGCTTTGCCCGCCTCGAGCTGGATCAGGGCGACGCCTTCCGCGCCGAGGAGCACCTCAAGCTGGCCGAGCCCGCCGCCCGCTCCGCCGTGGCCAACTCCCGCGACTGCGGCAAGGTGACCGTGCTGATCCGCGAGAAGGAGGCGCCGCCGCCCCCGCCCCCGGTGGCCGCCGCGCCCAGAGTCGCGCTCAAGGACACCGACGGCGACGGCGTCCCCGACCTCGACGATCTATGCCCCGAGGTCCCCGGCCCGGCCTCGAACCACGGCTGCCCGGTCTTCACCGACAAGGACGGCGACGGCGTCCCCGACGACATCGACCGTTGCCCCGACGTGCCCGGCCCCAAGGAGAACTTCGGCTGCCCCTGGCCCGACCGCGACGGCGACGGCGTCCCCGACAAGGACGACCAGTGCCCCGACGAGCCGGGCCCCGCCGACAACCACGGCTGCCCCCGCAAGATGGCGCTGGTGGTCGTGCGCAAGGACCGCATCGAGATCCGGCAGCGGGTCAACTTCAAGCCGGCCCGCAGCGTCATCCTGCCCGACAGCTTCGAGCTGTTGCGGCAGGTGGCGCAGGTGATCAAGGACGCGCCGCGCATCAGCGTCCGCATCGAGGGCCACACCGACAACGTCGGCAAGCTGAAGACCAACCTGCGCGTCTCGCAGGCGCGCGCCGACGCGGTGAAGGACTTCCTCGTCAAGCAGGGGGTCGAGGCGAAGCAGCTCGACGCGCAGGGCTACGGTCCGACCCGCCCCATCGCCTCGAACGCCACCCGGGTCGGCAAGTCGCTCAACCGGCGGGTGGAGTTCCGCATCATCGAGCCGGGCGCGAAATGACGCCCGTTGTGCGGGTCGGGACCGCGACGGCTCCCGACGGCGCGCTGCTCTCCTGGCGGGCGGACGGAGCGGGGCCGATCGCGCTCATCGCCTCCAACGGCATCGGCGTCGCCACCTTTTTCTGGCGCAAGCTCGCCCAGCACTTCGCGGCCACCCATACCTTCGTCACCTGGGACTACCGCGGCCACGGCCGCAGCCCGGTGCCGCAGAATCCCGAGAACCTCACCGTCGCCCTCTGCGCCCGCGACCTCTGGACCGTGGCCGACCGCGCCGGCGTCGGGCGCGCGGTGCTGCTCGGGCACTCGATGGGCACGCAGGTGATGCTGGAGGCGCTGCGCCAGGATCCCGGGCGGCCGCAGGCGCTCATCCCCGTGCTGGGCGCGGCCGGGAACGTCTTCGACAGCTTCCTCGGCGGCGCCGCGCTGCGGCCGGTGTTGCGGCTCCTCATCGAGCTGGGCTCGGGAAACGCCGCGCTAGCCGGCCGCGCGCTGAGCGCGGCGGTGCGGCTGCCCGGCGTCTGGGAGGCGGTCAAGGCGCTGCGCATCGTCCACCCCGATCTCTGCCCCAAGGAAGAGTTCGAGCCCTACTTCGATCACCTGGCGCAGCTCGACCTGCGCGGCTACTTCGCCCTCGCCCGCGACCTGCTCTCCCACGACGCCAGCGACCTGCTCGAGCAGATCCACCTGCCCACGCTGGTGATCGCGGGCGAGCGGGATCTCTTCGTGCCCATGCGGCGCTCCCGCGAGCTGGCGGCGCGGATCCCCGGCGCCGAGCTGCTGGTGTTGCGCGAGGGCAGCCACGCCGCCATGGTGGAGCAGCCCGAGCTGCTGGCATTGTCGGTCGAGAAGTTTTTGCGGGCCCACGCGCTCGCCTGAAAGGTCCGCGAACATGATCCTGGCTCTCCTGCTCCTGCTGGCTCCGGTCGATCGCGACGTCCTCCTCCAGCTGCTGGCGGTGGACACCAGCCACGGCCACGAGACCGACGCGCTCAAGCCGGTGCTGGAGCGCTTCAAGGCGGCGGGCGTGCCGGCGCAGATCCTCGAGTCGGCCCCCGGTCGCGGCAACCTGATCGCGCGCATCAAGGGCACCGGCGCGCAGAAGCCGCTCCTGCTGCTCGCCCACATCGACGTGGTGCCGGTCGAAGGGCAGAAGTGGAACTCGCCGCCCTTCACGCCCACCGAGAAGGACGGCTACCTGACCGCCCGCGGCGTCACCGACGACAAGGCCATGGCCGCGGCCATCGTCGCGGTGGCGCTGGAGCTGGCGGCCGCGCCGAAGAAGCCGTCGCGCGACGTGATCGTGGCGCTGACCTCCGGGGAAGAGACCGGCGGCATCGAGGGCGTGCAGTGGCTGGTGAAGAACCACCGCGACCTGATCGACGCCGAGCTGGCGCTCAACGAGGGCGGCGACATCTTCCTCTCGACCGACCTTTTGCACGTCCAGGCGGTGACCCTGGGGGTGGCCGAGAAGACGTACAAGAGCTTCAAGCTGCAGACGCGCGGGCCGGGCGGGCACTCCTCGGTGCCGCCCACCGACAAGGACGCGGTGCTCGAGCTGGCGCGGGCGCTGGTCAAGGTCGGCGAGTACCGCTTTCCGGCGCACCTGATCCCGGAGGCGCGCGACCAGGTGGCGGCGGCGTCCAGGCTGGAGAAGCCGCCGCTCTCGGAAGCGCTGGCCAGCGCCGCGCGCACGGCGCCGCGCCTCTCGCCGCTCGACGAGGAGCTGATCTCGGCTGACCGCGCCTACAACGCGGCCATCCGCACCACTTGCGTCGCCACCCAGCTGCAAGGCGCGCCCGCCGACAACGTGCTGCCGACGGCGCCCTGGGCGGCGATCAACTGCCGCATCCTTCCCGACGAGACCATCGCGCAGACCGAGGAGCGGCTGAAGGCGGCCATCGGCGACGCGGGCGTGCAGGTCACCCAGATGGACGACCTCGGCCCCGGCGGCAAGGTGCCGCTGGACGGACCGGTGCCGCTGGCGGTGCGCGCGGCGGCGAAGAAGCTGTGGGGCGATGCGCCGGTGGTCAATGCCCTCGGGTTCGGCGCCAGCGACTCGCGCTACCTGCGCGAAGCCGGCATCGCCTCCTACGGCATCGACACCGCGCCCACCGCGCTGGAGGACATCCGCCGCGGCTTCGGCGCCCACGCAGCCAACGAGCGCGCCCCCCTCAAGTGGCTGCCGGCGGGAACCGACTTCCTGCGCGAGGTCGTCCGCGAGCTGGTCAAGTAGCCGGCACCCCCCCTGCCTAAAAAAAATAATTTTTTTTTCGAGGGGGGGTCGCTACCGGACGTCGGGGGCGACGGCGTCGAGCTCGATCTTGATCAGCATCTGCGGGTCGATGAGCGCCTTCACTTCCAGCATGCTGGTGGCCGGCGGGTGGGCCGCGAAGACCTCGCCGTGCGCGCGGCCGTACTCCTGCCAGCGCGCGATGGCCGTGACGAACATGCGGCTGCGGACCACGTGCTCGGGGCCGGCCCCCAGCTGCGCGAGCGCCTTGAGGGCGATCTCGAGGCAACGCTTCGCCTGGCCGTACGCGTCGCCCGGGGCGAAGACGCCACCGCCCTCGGCCACCGGCGCGCAGCCCGAGACGAAGATCTGCGCGCCCGCCCGGACGGCGCGGCAATAGCCGACCACCGGCTCCCACTGCGTTCCGGAAAAGACGCGCCGGAACTCCACTTTATTTTTGCCGGTAGGTGATGCGGCCGCGGGTCAGATCGTAGGGCGAGAGCTCCAGCTTGACCCGATCGCCCGGCAGGATGCGGATGCGGAACTTGCGCATCTTGCCGCTGGCGTAGGCGAGCACCGAGTGCTTGTTGTCCAGCTCGACGCGATAGTTCCCGCCCGCGAGCTCCTCGCGGACCGTCCCTTCGACTTCGATGCCTGCTTCCTTCTCCGACACAGAAGAGCTCCCTTCGGGCGCGTCCTTCTACCCGACCTTCGGACCGGACGCCACCACTTCGGGAGAAGCCTGATCGGCGAACTGCTGGAAGTTGTCGCCGAAGAGCCGGGCGAGGTGGCGCGCCTTCTCGTCGTAGGCGGCCTTGTCGGGCCAGGTCTCGCGCGGATTGAGCACCTGCGCCGGAACGCCCGGCGCGTCGGTGGGGACCTCGAGCCCGAAGATGGGGTCCTTGACGAACTTGACCCCGTCGAGCTTTCCGTCGAGCGCGGCGTTGAGCAGCGTGCGCGTGTGCTGGATCGACATGCGCTTGCCGACGCCGTAGGGGCCGCCGGTGAAGCCGGTGTTCATCAGCCACACCTTGGTCTTGTTGGCGGCGATGTTTTTGGCGAGGAGGTTGCCGTACACCGTCGGGTGCAGCGGCATGAAGGCGGCGCCGAAGCAGGCCGAGAAGGTCGCCTGCGGCTCCTTGACGCCGATCTCGGTGCCCGCGACTTTCGCAGTGTAGCCGGAGAGGAAGTGGTAGGCCGCCTGCGCCGGGGTCAGCCGCGAGATGGGCGGCAGCACGCCGAAGGCGTCGTAGGTGAGCATGATGACATTCTGCGCTTGCCCGCCCATGCCGTTCTTCGAGGCGTTGGCGATGTAGCTGAGCGGGTAGCAGGCCCGCGTGTTCTCGGCCAGCGTGGGGTCGTCGAGATCGATCTCGCGGGTCTGCGGATTCATCACCACGTTCTCGAGCACCGTGGCGAACATGTGGGTGGTGGCGTAGATCTCGGGCTCCGCCGTGGGCGAGAGCTTGATGCACTTGGCGTAGCAGCCGCCCTCGAAGTTGAAGACGCCACCCGAGCCCCAGCCGTGCTCGTCGTCGCCGATCAGCGTGCGGCGCGCGTCGGCCGAGAGCGTGGTCTTGCCGGTGCCCGAGAGGCCGAAGAAGACCGCGGTGTCGCCGGACGGGCCGATGTTGGCGCTGGCATGCATGGGCATGGTGCCCTGCTGCGGCAGCACGAAGTTCATGATCGAGAAGGCGGACTTCTTCATCTCGCCGCCGTACTCGGTGCCGCTGATCAGGGTGAGCTTCTTCTGGAAGTCGACCAGGATCGAGGTGGGGCCGTTGACGCCGTCCTCCTCTTTCGAGGTGTGGAAGCCCGGCAGGTCCACGATCAGGTACGGATCGGTCTTGGCGGTGAACTCGCCCGGTTTGGCCGGCAGCAGCATGGTGCGGATGAAGAGGTTGTGCCAGGCGTACTGCGTGATGACGCGAATGGGGATCCGGTGCTCCGGATGCGTGCCGACGAAGGCGTCGAGCACGAACACTTCCTTGTCCTCGAGAAACTTCTGCACCCTGGCGAGGACGCCGTCGAACTTGTCCTGCGGGAAGGGCTTGTTGACCTTGCCCCACCAGACCCGCGACTCGGTGGCCGCGTTCTTGACGATGAACTTGTCGTTGGCGGCGCGGCCGGTGTGGTTGCCGGTGGCGACCACCAGCGCGCCGCCCACCGAGACCTTTCCCTCGCCGCGCCGGACCGCCTCCTCGAAGAGGATGGCGGTGGGGAAGTTCCAGTTCGCCTTCTTGACGCGGAAGGAACCGATCTGATTGGACTGCTCGGGCATGCGGCTGTCTCCGGAGAAAAAAGGGGCCTCGCGCGCAGGTCGCGGCAAGTAACACACCCTGTGTACGAGGAGCAAATGAGTGCAACTGCCGGCGGTGAACGGTGTGCGGATTTCTACGGCGGATCTCCAAGACGCGCCGCGGCGCGCGGGATCCGCGCTAGGGAAAAGCCGCCGATGATCTGGGCAGGAGAGCAGGCGATGCCACAGTCGATGCCGGAGAGACGGGCGAGATCCGCGACAAGCTGCCGCGGATCCGCGCCGCCCGCGCGGAGCGTGGACAGCGACAGCGACCGGTCGCGCTTCGAGAGCCGCTCGCCTTTGGCCGAGAGGACCAGCGGCGCGTGCGCCCAGCGGGGCAGGGCATTGCCGAGCAGCCGGTGGAGCAGGATCTGCCGCGGCGTCGAGGTGACGAGGTCCGCCCCACGCAGCACCTGGGTGATGCCCATCTCCCCGTCGTCCACGGCGACCGCGAGCTGGTAGGCGAAGATTCCGTCGGCGCGGCGGAGCACGAAATCGCCGGTCATCGCCTGCACGTCGAACGACTGCGGACCGAGGATCTGGTCGGTAAAAGCGATCTCTCCCGGCGGCACCCGCAGGCGCAGCGCGGGCGCGCGGACCTTCTGCCGCTCGGCGCGTTGTTCCCGGCTGAGCCGCGCGCAGGTGCCCGGATAGCGCGGGCCCTCGTCGCCGTGGGGCGCGCTCGCCGAGGCCGCGATCTCCGCCCGCGAGCAGAAGCAGGGATAGACCTGATCGCCCAGCCGCCGCAGCGCCTCCTCATAGAGGTGGGTCCGCCGCGACTGGAAGACGGGCGCCCCGTCCCAGTCGAGGCCCAGCCAGCGCAGCTCCTCGAGCTGCTGCTCCGCGAGGAGGGGGCGGACCCGCGGCCGGTCGATGTCCTCCACCCGCATCGCATAGCTTCCGCCCAGCGAGCGCGACCACAGCCACGAGAGCAGCGCGGTGCGCGCGTTGCCCAGGTGCAGCTCGCCAGTTGGACTCGGTGCGAATCGTCCGCGCTGTTCCATCGTCTAATCGCTCAGATCGCTCAAATCGCTTACGGAGCCTTGCACCTATCATGAATACAGACGTCCTCTCGACCCGGCAGGTGGCGACGCTCCTTGGAGTCGGCGAGGCCACCGTCAAGCGCTGGGCCGACGCCGGCGAGATCGACTGCTTCCGCACTCCCGGCGGGCACCGGAAGTTCCGCCTCCGCGACGTGAACGGCTTCGTGCAGAAGCGGCAGTTCGAGCCGGCGGGCGTCCTGCCGGACGGCATGCCGCCGGGCGCCGATGTTTTGGGCGAGCAGGCGATCGAGCACTTCAAGACGGCGGCGCTGCGCGGGGCCGCGGCTCCCCTGGTGGCCCAGCTTTCGGCGATGCGGCTGCGCGGCTTCGACCTCGCCACCCTCTTCGACGAAGTGGTCACGCCGGCGCTGCACCGCATCGGCCTCGAGTGGGAGAAGCGGAGGCTCTCGGTCGCCGACGAGCACGTCGCCTCGCAAGCCATCCTCGACGCCATCGCCCGCTCCCAGCCGCTGGTCGAGCCGCCGGGCGAGCCGGTGCGCCCCGACCGCGGGACGGCCATCGTCGCCGCGGTGGCAGGGGAGCAGCACGACATCGCGGCGCGCATGGCCGCCTGCCTCTTGCGGGCGCGCGGCTTCGAGGTGCTGGCTCCCCTGGCGCAGACGCCGGCGCGCGATCTCGCCGACCTGGTGCTGCGCTCGCGTGCTTCGCTGGTGGTCCTCAGCAGCACCGTGGAGAAGAACATCGAGGAGCAGGTGCGCATGGCGGTGGCGGCCGCCGTGCAGACGGGCGGGCGGGTGGTCGTCGGCGGGCCGGCCATGGTGAAGGCCGACCTTCCGCCCGAGGCGCGGCTGCTCTCGTCGCTCCGCCAGCTGGACCAGGAAGCGGAGACCGCCGGCCGCCGCCGCGCGCGCTGAACAGGGAGCGCACTGGCGGGGTTGCTTTTGCGCCGCCTGTGGTATGACGCGCCGCCCGCGCGGACGCGGAAGAGCAGGATTCATGAGCGACAAGCCAGAGAGCCAGGAAGAGTCGAAGGGCGTGGTGCGCAAGCGCGCGCCGTCATTCGACGAGATCATGCAGGGCGTGACCGAGGAGCCGAAGTCCTCGCCTCCGCCCGCCGCCCGGCAGCAGCCCGAGAAGAAGAGCGCGCAGCCCAGCTTCGAGGAGATCCTCGCCCGGGCGCAGCCGGAGGCCCAACAGTCGCGGCCTCCCGAGCTGCGCAAGTCGCGGCCGCCGCGGCAAAAGGAAGAGCGGAAGATGCCCATCGTCGAGCGCAAGCCCGCGCTGGGCGGCGAGAGCAATCCGCAGGGGGCACGACTCGAAGGAAATCCGCAAGGGACAAAGACGGAGGGCAATCCGCAGGGGGCAAGATCGGAGATCGCCGAATCGGTCTTTGCGCAACCGACTGCGGACGAGAACACCGACTTCGCGGCCATGTTCGCCGAGGCCCCGCAGCAGCGGCAGGGACGTCTGAAGGCCGGGCAGAAAGTGTCGGCCCGCATCGCGCACCTGGGCGGCGAGGTCGCCTTCCTCGACCTGGGCGGCAAGGGCGAAGGCATCATCGACCTGCGAGAGCTGCGCAACGACAAGGGCGACCTGCTCATACAGGTGGGCGAGACCATCGACGGCTACGTCCTCTCGCTCGCCGACGGCAACGTGGTGATCACCCGCTCGGTGCCCAAGGGCGCCGGCCGCGAGGTGCTGCAGAACGCGCTCGACGCCAAGATCCCAGTCGAGGGCCTGGTCACCGGCGTCAACAAGGGCGGGCTCGAGGTGGACATGGGCGGCACGCGCGCCTTCGTGCCGACCTCGCAGATCGACGTGCGCTTCGTGGACGATCCGGCGCAGTTCGTCGGCCAGAAGCTCCAGTTCCGGGTCACCGAGCTGCGCGGCGGCAACGCCATCCTCTCGCGGCGCGCGCTCATCGAGGAGGAGCGGGCGGTCAAGGCCGTCGAGCTGCGCAAGCACCTCGAGGTCGGCGCCCAGGTGGACGGCACCATCACTTCGGTGCGCGACTTCGGCGCCTTCGTCGATCTGGGAGGCCTCGAAGGACTCATCCATGTCAGCGAGCTGTCGCACGCCCGCGTCGCCCACGCGCAGGACGTGGTCAAGCCCGGCCAGAAGGTCCGCGTGCAGGTGCTGCGCATCGAGCGGGAGGAAAAAGGGCAGGAGCGCATCGCGCTCTCGCTGCGCGCTCTCGAGCAGGATCCGTGGGACGCCGCCCGGCCGCAGCTGGCCGAGGGCAAGAAGCTGCAGGGCAAGGTGGCGCGGCTGCAGCCGTTCGGCGCCTTCGTCGAGCTGTTTCCCGGCGTGGACGGCCTGGTGCACGTGAGCGCGCTGGCCGACCGGCACATCGCGCACCCGCGCGAGGTGGTCAAAGAGGGCGAGATCATCTGGGTGCAGGTCGAGTCGGTGGACGACAGCTCGAAGCGGGTGGCGCTGCGGAAGATCACCGAGGAGGAGGCGCAGTCGCCCGATCCGGTGGCCCGCCCCGAGCGGCACGAGCGCGGCGAGCGTCCCGAGCGCGCAGCCCGAAGCGAGAAGCCCGCACCGGCCGAGTCCGCCGGCAGCAAGCGGCTGAAGGTCGGCGACATGGTCGAGGCCACCGTCGACAAGTGCGAGGCCTTCGGCGTCTTCGTCCGCTGGGAAGGCGGCAAGGGCCTCATCCCCAACGCCGAGCTGGGCACCGAGCGCGGCAGCGACAACAAGCGCACCACGCCGGTGGGCACGACGTTCAAGGCGCAGATCATCGAGATCGACGACCGCGGGCGTTACCGGCTCTCGCGGACTTCGGCCGACCGCGCCGCCGACCGCGCCGACTACCAGGACTACCAGAAGAAGCAGTCGAAGATGGCGCCGGGGAAGGGCTTCGGCACCCTGGGAGATCTGCTCCGCGCCAAGCTGCAGGAAGCCTCCTCCTCCGACGACGAGTAGGAACTCCGAAAAGCAAAAACGCACCACGGAGGCGCGGAGGGCACGGAGGCTTTTTGTTCTTTCGCGGCCACCACCGAGGCGGCGCGTGAGCTCGGGCCCAACCAGCGTTCTCCGTGCCTCCGTGGTGCGCTTTGTTTTTATCGCGCCAGGCTCGAGAGCAGGCGGGACTGCACGGCGGGCCATTCGGATTGAAGGATGGTGTAGTAAGCCGTATTGCGCGGCCGTCCGTCGACGGCGGGCTGGAAGCTGCGCAAAAGCCCGTCGAAGTGCGCCCCCAAGCGCAGGATCGCCGCCCGCGAGCGGTGGTTGCGCTCGTCGGTCTTGAGCGTCACCCGGAAGCACTTCCAGCTCTCGAAGGCGTGGCGGAGCATGAGCAGCTTCGCCTCGGTGTTGACCTGCGTCCGCTGCGCGCGGGGCGCGAGCCAGGTGTAGCCGATCTCCGCCGCGTCAAGGACGTCCTCGCCAGGTCGCGGGTCGGCACCCGCCGGCCACTCCCAGCGCTGCAGGTCGAACAGCCGCGTGCAGCCGGCCAGGTCCCCCGAGGGCAGGCAGGTGGCGAAGACCAGCGCCTGGCGTTGCTCCACCTGCGCGAGCACCTTGTCCAGATAGGCCTCGACCGTGGCCGGCGTGGGCACGTTGCCCCAGGTGAAGGTGTCGCGCGGCCCGGCGACGAGTGCTCGCATCGGCTCGAGGTGCGCGCGCGTGAGCGGCTGCAGCCAGACGAACTTCCCGCGCAGCTCGACCGGAGCGATCATTGCTAGAAGCTCGCGGCCAGCTGCAGGCGCAGCGTCCGTCCGTACTGCGGGATGGCGTGATTGGGGAAGGAGATCTCGGGCCCCGCCGGCAACAGCGGCCTCTCGTCGAGCAGGTTCTGCACGAAGGCGCCGTAGCGCAGGCCATAGCGGCCGTACTCTCCGGAGAGGCCCACGTTCCAGAAGAGCGACTCGCCGATCAGCCCGTAGCTGCCGTCGCTGGCCGGAATCGACCGGCGCGGGCCGCCGTACATCAGCTCCGTCGAGAGGGAGAGCGTCTGCGCCACCAGCGGATAGAGCGCCCGCAGCGCGCCGGTGCTGGCGGGCGAATTGGCGACCGCCGTCCCCTGGAACCAGCCGGTCTTCGAGAGCGTGCCGTTCACCACCGCGCTGTCGTCGCGCACGATGCTGTACGCGTACCAGCCGGAGAAGATCCAGCCGGGCCCCGCCTGCCAGCGCACCTCGATCTCGCCGCCCGCCGCGTGAACGGGGAACTGCCGGTTCTGGTACTGGCTCAGGTCCTGCGCGTTGGGAAACTGCGCGGCCGGCGGCGTGCCGACGCGGATCAGCTTCTGCATCTCGCTGAGGTAGAGCGCGACGGTGACCGCCACCTCGTCGCTGAGCTGGTGGGCGTGCTCGACCTCGCCGGTGTAGACGACTTCGGGCTGGAGGTTGACCGCCGCCGTCTGCGAGTTGTCGCCGTCGTTGTAGTAGCGCTCGTAGAAGCCCGGATAGCGGTAGGCGCGCCCGAAGAGCAACTTGGTGTGGCCGGCGTCGTAGGGTTGCAGCAAGAGCGCCACCCGCGGGTTGAAGGCGGGCGACTGCTGCACGCCGGGCCGCGCCGCCGGATAGTTGTCGACGAACTTGTCGACCCGCACCGCCGCGTCGAGCTGCACGCGGGGCGAGATGCGCCAGTCGTCGCCGGCGTAGGCGCTCATCACCAACTCGGCGTTGGGCACCGGGTCGGGCACGCCGACGCCGTCGGGAAAGTTGGACCAGTGGGTGTAGCCCTTGCCGTCGAGACCCGCGGGGACCACGGCGTTCAAGTTCACCTTCCAGCGATCCTGAAACTCGCCGCCGAGGAAGATCCGGTGCCCGCCCAGGTCGGGAAGCCGCAGCCGCGCCTCGGCGGTGCCCCAGTCCTCGGCGGAGAGGTCGCTGCCGAAGTTGCCCCGCGCGGTGCCGTTGTACTGCCACTGCCCGTTGTAGCGCTCGTAGTCGTACGAGGCGCGCAGGTCGAGGCCCAGCCCCGAGCCGAAAGTATGGTTGAGCTGCGCCTCGAGGAAGCCGCGCCGGTCGCGGGTGTTGGTGCCGGGCGCCGCGAAGATGGTGTCGTAGGCGCCGGTGGGCAGGTCCTTGCGGCGGTCGTTGTACGAGGCGAGCAGCACCAGGTCGCCGGCGCGGGCGCGCAGATCGACGTGGCCGGCGCGCTCGTGGTCGAGGTTCTGCGCCACCGTGCCATCGGTGGGATTCAGGAAGAAGGGATCGCCCCCCATGTTGAGCCCGCTCGCCCGCGCCCAGCCGTACGCGGACTCCCCGGCGGCGGAGAGGCTGACGTGCCCCGAGTTCTCGCCCAGCGTACCCGCCAGCCCGCCCACTTCGCCGTGCGTGCCCCGCACCGGCGTTTTGTGGACCACGTTGACCACCGCGAAGAAGGCGGCGCTGCCGTAGAGCACCGAGCCGGGACCGCGCACCACCTCGATGCGCTCGACGCTTCCGAGGTCGGCGTCGAAGTCGTGGCCGACGTAGCCCTGCCCGAGCGACGATTCGTTGGTGATGTGCCCGTCGTTGAGCACCAGCACGCGGCTGTTGTAGACGCCGGGCGAGGAGAAGCCGCGCACGCCCAGCGTCGCGTAGTCGCGATCGTAGGTCGTATACAATCCGCGCACGGCCTGCAGCGCCTCGGCCAGGGTGGTGTAGCCGAAGCCGCGGATCTCCTCGGCGGAGATGACGGTGATGCTGGCCGGCGCGTCCTGCGCCTGGGTCAGCTCCTTCTCGGCGGCGACCACGCGGGGCAGGGCGTAGCGCAACTTCGCGTCGACGAAGCTGCGCTCGCCCTTCTGGACGTCGACCTGCTGCACCACCGGCTCGCGCCCGTCGGCGAGGATCTCGATGCGGTGCCTTCCGGCCACCACGTTGTCGATCACGCCCGGCGTGAACCCGGCCTCCTTGCCGTCCACCCGTACCAGAGCGCCGTCGAGGTTGGCGCGGACTACCAGCGCGCCCGAGGGCGGCGGCAGCGGCAAGAGCTTGAAGCCCACCTTTGTTACGCCGTCCGCCGGGACCTCGACCGCGATCTGATCGGGCGCGTGGCCCGGCGCCGAGATGGTGAGGATGTGCGGCCCCGGAATCACCCGCGCGCGGCCCTGCAAGAGCTCCAGCGCCGCCTCCTCTCCTTCGAGCCGCACCTCGGAGCCGGCGGGATCCCCCTCGACCAGAAGCGCGCCGTAGATGCGATCCAGCTCCGGCTGCACCACCGCCGTGCGCCCCTGCGCCAGCGTCAACGACTGTTGGATGGGGCGGTAGCCGGCGAGCTCCACCATCACCGTGACTTTTGCCGGCGGCAACGCCAACGTCACCGGCGTCTGGCCGCGCGCGCCCAGATCCTTGCGGTCCACGTAGACGGTGGCGCCGGGCGGAGTCGACAAGACTTGCAGCAGCGCCAGCGACGGGCGCAGCCGCTTCAAGGCGTCCTGCAGATCCTTGCGGTCGGCGTCGGGCATCTCGTCGCCCAGGATCTCGGTGTACCAGCGGTACGCCTCGTTGAAGTGCCCCAGCTGCTCGAAGCTGCGCGCGATGTTGAAGATGACGTTGCGGGTGCGGACCAGGCGATTGGAGGCGAGGAACTCGGAGAGGGCCTCGTCGACCTTGTTCTGCCGGTAGAGGTTGGCGGCGCGGTGGAAGCGGAAGTCGGCTTCGTCGGCGATGGAATCGGCCCGCGCTGGCGGGGCGCACAAGGCCAGCGCCAGCGCACAGACGAAGAGGCGCATGGCGGGCTATCGCTCCGCTTTGATGCCGAGGTCGGGCGCGGCGGCCTTCTTGGGCGCCTCGTTGCGGTGCAGCCTGAAGTTGAACTCCTCGCCGTCCTTGGCGACGCTGACCCTGCCCTTTTCGTCGGGGTAGCCGTCGTGCTGCAGGGTCAGCTCGTGATCGCCCTCGGTGGCGTCGGTCCACACCTTGGGCGAGCGGCCGATCAACCGCGCGCCCTCGTAGATCTCGGCGCCCATCGGCTCGGTGGAGATGGTGATCACGTGCGTGCGGGGCGCGGTCTTGAGCAGCGCCACCGTCCGGGTCTGCGGCCCTGGGACCAGCGACGACTCGAGGATCTGCGGCGTGTAACCTTCGGCCTGGACCTCGATCTTGACGGGCCCCGGCTGGTGCCGAAGCTGCTTCTCCCGCGTCTGCACGCCGTCCACCAGCACGGTGGCCGACTCGGGCTGGACGTTGAGGGTCAGCTCCGCGGGAGCGGGCTCGGGCGGCGCCGCCACCGGCTTGCGGCCCGGCACCAGCACGATGACCCCCGCCAGCGCGATGGCCAGCGCCGCCGCCGCCACGCTCAGGCGCATCTTGTTGTGGCTGCGGAAGGGACCGACGTCGCTCCAGGTGCGGGCCGTCGAGGGATCGGACGGGCCGGGGCCCGCGCGCTTGTCGTTGACGGTGGCCCCCGACTTGCTCGCGGCCGCTGGGGCGGCGTGCAACTCCAAGGTCTTCTGCGAACCCTGAGCGGTGGGCGCGCTGCCCGAAGGAGTCCCGCCCGGCACCGGTCCGGTGAAGCCTGGGTCTCCCATCAGCGGGCCCAGCCGGTTCTCCTTGTCGAGCCGCTCGGCGTAGATGGTCTTGAGGAACTCGGCGAGGTGCGCCGACGACGCGCTCATGCGCCCCTGGATGAGCCAGTCCTCGAGGGCGAGGCGGAACTCCTGCGCGGTGGCGTAGCGGTCGTCGGGATTCTTGGCCAGCGCCTTGAGGACGATCTGATCGACTCCCGGCGGCAGCTGCGGGTTGAGCCGCGAGGGCGGCGGCACGTTGCACTCGCGCACGCGGGCGAGCGTCTGCACGTCGGAGTCGGCCTTGAAGAGCCGCCGTCCGGTGAGCAGCTCGTGCAAAACGATCCCCAGTGCAAAAATGTCGCTGCGCCCGTCGACCTCCGAGCCGGCCACCTGCTCGGGACTCATGTAGCTGTACTTGCCCTTGAGCGCGCCGGTGCGCGTGTGCTGCGCGCGGCCCGCCGCCTTGGCCACGCCGAAGTCGATGACCTTCACCCCGCCTTCAAAGGTCACGAGGATGTTCTGCGGGGAGATGTCGCGATGGACGATGTGGTACGGCTCGCCGGTGTTGTCGCGCAGCGAGTGGGCGAAGTCGAGGCCGGCGGCGGCGTCGGCGATGACGCGGCAGATGAGCGGCACGCGCAGCGGAGTGCCGCGCTGCTCGCAGGCCTTCCAGAGGCGGCGCAGATCCTCGCCGCGCAGGTACTCCATCGCCATATAGAAGACGCCGCTCACCTGCTCGAACTCGAAGACCTGGCAGATGTTGGGGTGGATGAGCTGGGCGGTGACCCGCGCCTCGTCCTTGAACATGGTGATGAACTCCTCGTCCTCGCACAGGTGCGGGAGGAGGGTCTTGATCACCAGCAATTTCTGGAAGCCGTCGATGCCCCGCTGGCGGGCGAGAAAGACCTCGCCCATGCCGCCGCCGGCCAGGCGTTTGAGA